>DASXOU010000811.1:0-1637 GCA_036494045.1 Polyangia bacterium
CGCCGCTACCGGCGCTACCGCCGTTGCCGCCGATGGCGTCGGGATTGGCGCGCGTACACGCCGACAAAGAGAGCACGACGAACAAGAGGTAGCGCATGGTCATGGGCATGCCGTTTTCGAGCAGACGTGATACTGCGGCAGCTGCGGGATCGCGCAGCAGGCGACATAGCCGTCGGCCGACGAGCAGTCGGCCAGCGCGTGACACATCGGCGTCGACGGCGAACCGAGGCCGATGCAGGTCGGATCGCACGCCGAGCCCGACGTGTTGGCGCAGCAGACGCCGTCGAGGGTGCTCTTGCAATCTTCCGGTCCGTCGCACGCCCACAGCGTCGGGTGCGAACCGCCGGAGCACTGGTTCTGGTTGGTGCAGTGCGCGCCGTTGTTGCTGACGCAGCAGTCTTCGCCGTTCATGCACGACGCCGGGCCGCAGGCCACTCCGTCGAGCGTGGCCATGTCTGGCGGATGCGCCATGTCGTGCGGCATCGACATCGCGAGGTCGGGACCGCCGCCGATGCCGCCGCCGCCGGCCGAGCCGCCGCCACCGACTCCGCCGCCGCCAGCCGCGCCGCCGCCGCTGCCCGCCGATCCTCCGCCGGCACCGCCGCTACCACCGATGGCGTCAGGGTTCGCGCGCGTACATGCCGACAAAATAAGGGCTAAAGAAACTATGTACCGCATGAGACCAACTCCATCGGCGATGATATCATGGCCGGCGATGATCCGTATCACAGCCGCCGCCGCGGTGGGACTGTGCATCGCATGCACGGGATGCGCGGCCAAGCTCGCAGCCGACGACGGCGATCCTGACGTCGGCGACCTCGGGCTCGGCTCGGCGGCACTGGCCGCGGGCGGCATGGCGCGCGTGACCGCGACGTCGCTCAACCTGCGCAACGGCATCGGCACCTCCGCCGCCATCGAGACGATGATGCCGTGCGGCACCAGCGTCGCGCTCCTCGACGGCCCGTCGACGACGCCGGTTGCCGGCTGGTGGAACGTCCAGGACGGCGCCACCAGCGGCTGGGCGTCGGGCACCTATCTCGTCGCCGAAGCGGCGTTCCTGCCGTCCATGTGCGGCGGCGCCGATGCGCCCGACGGCGGCACCGGCGCCGACGACATCTTCGCGCTGGCCAAGGTCGCCGTCGGCTACTCCTATTATTGGGGGCACGGCAGCTGGCGCGACGACGCCGCGCAGCCGGGCTCGTGCAGCGGCTCCTGCCCGTCGTGCACGCACTCGGGCCAGTACGGCGCCGACTGCTCGGGCTTCGTCGCCAAGGTGTGGCAGGTGCCGTCGGCCAGCCCCATCACGCTCGACGCCCATCCGTTCTCGACGGCGAACTTCTACAACGACCAGGTCTACTGGAAGCAGATCCCGCGCTCGACGATCGCCCCCGCCGACGCGCTCGTGCGGCGCGACGCGACCTCGGGGCACATCGCGCTCTTCGAGAGCGGCGCCGATCCGTTCGGCGCCGTGTGGCTCTACGAAGCGCGCGGCTGCGCCACCGGCGTCGTGCACGATCTCCGCACCGTCGATTCGAGCTACATCGCCATCCGCCGCAATTAGCGCTTGTTGACACTGGGCGTCGTCGCTGCTACTAACGCTCCCCCATGACGATTACGCGGGATGATCCTCGATTTTG
>DASXOU010000812.1:0-1950 GCA_036494045.1 Polyangia bacterium
CGCCGGCTCGTTGCACTCGCCGGAAGCGGCGCGACTGCTCCTCCGCTGCGCGCGCACGCTAGGCCGCCATCCGGAGCGCGCGATCGCCGACGCGGCTGAGCTCGTCGACGACGCTGATGACCGCGCGCTGCCAGGCCGGCACGGTGGCGCCGAGGCGCGGGAAGAAGAGATCGATCGCCCAGTCGTTGATGACGTCGAGGCGCGGGTCGCCGACGAGCACGCCGGGCGGATCCTCGCCCTCGGCCGAGCGCATGCCCATCAAGACTTCGCGGTTGAGCTTGAAGCCGCGGCGGAAGCCGTCGTTGTTGTCGATGCCGAGCGTCTCGAAGTGGCGCTTCTTCAGGTGCGAGCCCCAGCCGATGAGCGTCACGATCTTGAGCTGCTTCATCTTGAGGCGCGTGGCCTCGATGGGCCCGAGCGTGGCCAGGAGCTTCGGCAGGTAGAGGACGCCGAGGCCGACATGGCGCGCTTCGTCGCGCTCGAAGTAGGGCATGAGCTCCGACAAGACCGGCTCGACGCCCGCTTGCGCGACCGAGCGGAACAGGGTCACCGCCACCGACTCGACGATGAGCTGCATGCCGAGCAGCTTGTCGACGAGCTTGCCGGTGTCGAGGAGCTCGGTCAGGACCGTGTGCGTGTAGCCGTCGAGCGGCGGGATCTCGACGTCGAGCGCGAGCAGGTAATCGCGCATGACGTAGAAGTGGCGCGCCTCGTCGAAGACTTGCGAGGTCGCGGCCATCTTGGCTTCGGTGTCCTCGAGCTGCAGCGCCAGGTCGGCGCTGATCGACCACGCGGCCAGCTCGCCCCATAAGATCGTGGAGAAGATCTCGGCGAGCGCGCGCTTCTTGTCGGGCGCGAGGCGGATGCCGCCGTGCTTTTGCAAGAGGTCGCCGAGGACCTTCTTGCCGTCCCACGCCTTTTGCGCGCCGACGTGATAGAGGCGCTCGAGCTTCTTGAACTTCGCCTGCGCCTCGGCGAGGTAGTCGCGGCGCATGAGGTGATACGGCGGCCAGGATGCGCCCATGGGCCAATTATAGATTAGAAAACCTGATCCGTCAGGTCCGCTTTTCCTTCGCCGCGCGCGAACTGCGGGGGCAGGGTGCCGCGCTTGAAGGGGATGAGGATCGAGCCGGGCGTTCCCGGCTTGGCGGGCGTGCCCCGTTCGGGCGTGGCGCGGGCGAAGTAGACGCCGGCCGGCGGATCGAAGTCGCGGATCGGCGTCGGCGGATGCGCGGCCTTCATGAACTGGGTCCAGATCGGCGCCGCGGTGGTGCCTCCGGTGGCGTCGTTGCCGATGCTCTTGAAGTCGTCGCGGCCGACCCAGACGCCGCAGACGAGGTCGCGCGTGTAGGCCATGAACCAGTTATCCTTGAAGTCGTTCGAGGTGCCGGTCTTGCCGCCGGCGGGGCGGCCGAGCTCCTTGGCCTTCTGGCCGGTGCCCTTCTCGACGACGTTCTTCATCATGTCGATCATGACGTAGGCGGTGTCGGCGGGGATGCGGCGGCGCGGCGGATCGGGCTTGTACTCTTCGACGATGTTGCCGTCGGCGTCGACGATCTTGGTGATGAGGACGGGCTTCACTTCCATGCCCATCGCCGGGAAGGTCGCGTAGCCGTAGACGTGCTCCATGAGCGTCACTTCGGGCGTGCCGAGCGCGATCGACGGATGGCGGACGATCTGCGCGGTGATGCCGAACTTGCGAATCTGCTCGATCACCTTGTCGACGCCCATGGCGGCGACCAGGCGCACCGAGACGGTGTTGAGCGAGTGCTGCAGCGCGGTCCGCAGCGTGACCGGGCCGAGATAGGTCGGCTTGTAGTTGTGCGGTGACCACCAGCCGGCGGCGGTTTTGATCGAGACCGGCGAATCCTGCACGATGCTCATCTCGGTGAAGCCGTTTTCGAGCGCGGCCGAGTAGATGTACGGCTTGATCGACGAGCCGGCCTGGCG
>DASXOU010000813.1:0-5712 GCA_036494045.1 Polyangia bacterium
GGCTGCTCGAGCAGCTCCGAGGTCGCGCGAAAGAGGAACGCCAGCCGCCTTTGCGCCGCCTCGGCGTCGGCTTGCGCTTCGAAGCGTTCGCTGACGTCGCGCACGATGCTGGTGACGTAGCCCGATTTGTCGATGGTCCACTCGGCCATCGACAGCTCCACGGGAAACCGCTTGCCGGATGCGTGCGTCGCCCACCGTTCCATTGGAACCCCCTCCCCCCGCCCTTCGAGCCCAAAACCGGAAACCAACTTTTGCATCGATAGGCCGCGCATCTCGTCGCGTCCGAACATCACGCGCGCGGCAAGGTTGGCGTAGACGATCGTGCCGTCGCGCGCGAGCGTGACGATGCCGTCGCGCGCCGACTCGGTCACCGAGCGCAGCTTCATCTCCGAGGCGCGCAGCTGCTCCTCGATGCGGCGACGGCGCACCAACGCGCCCAGCGGTTGTACGACGCCGGCGACGGCGGCCAGGAGCGACGCGTCTCCGCCGCGGATCCCGCCGACGTCGAACGTCAACACCGCCACCACCTCCTCGCCCGCCAACACCGGGATCGACGCCGATGCACCGTCGCCGTCGAGGAGCGCCTGCCGGCGGCGCGCGGCCTGCGCGACCAACGGCCCCCCGAATTCTTCGCCGGGCAGCCACGCCGAGCGCACCGGCCAACCGGTGAGCTCGCCGATGCGTTGCGCGGTCGACCACAACGCCGTCGAGACGTCGGCCGCCTCCGAGACCGCCGAGAGCAGCGCCTCGAGCAGCGCCAGCGATCGGCGCACGCGCGCCAGCTCCAGCGAGGCGGCGTCGCCGCGACCGGCGGCGCGACGAAGCTCGACCAGGCGCACCGCGAGGCGCGCGAACTCGCGCAGCGACTCGGCGTCTTGCCGCGAGAGCTGGCGCGGCTCGGCGTCCTGAATGCTGAAGGTGCCGAGCGCGTAGCCGAGCGAGTCGCGCAGCGGCACGCCGGCGTAGAAGCGCACGCGCGGCCCGCCGGACACCAGCGGCGAGGCGGCGAAGCGATCATCATCGCGCGCGTCGCCGACGACGAACAGATCATCGCTGTCGACGGCGTAGTGGCAGAAGGTCACCACGCGCGGCAACGAGCAGCGCGCGAAGCCGGAGATCGCCTTGGGCCACCAGCGGCGCGCGTCGACGAAGCTGACGGCGGCGATCGGCGCCTCGAAGCGCTTGCGAGCGATCGCGACCAGCTCGTCGAAGGCGCCTTCGCGCGGGCTCCCGATGATCCCGCATTCGGCCAGCGCAGTCAGCCGCGCCGGTTCGTGTGCCTGCAAGAGCAACATCGTCCCGCCCCCTCCCGCCCACCAACGACGCCCGACCGACGAGCGTGCGCGGGGAATCTAGGATCCTCTTACGCGTTCGTCTTGAACCTCGTTGCGCCGTGCAGCATTTTGGGAAGAGCAGGCTTGCCCATCAGACGAGATCCCGTGAGCGACGGTTCCGTGAAAAATTCGCGTCGCACGGTCCCAGTCGATACAACCGAGCGAGGGGGTTTCGATGCGACGAGCGACGATCTTGTGCTGCGCGATTGCGGTGGGTGGCTGCTCCCAGACGACGCACCTGCATCTGGCGCGCACCGTAGAACGCTTCGCGACCCCGTCGCAACGGCGCAGCAGCAAGGCCGACTCGGCGCAGACGACCGTGCTCGCCGCGCTGCCGCCCAAGGATTGCGACGGCGCCAAGATCAAGGCGTACAACCACTGGGTTTGTTGCCCCAAGGTTTCGGGGATCGTCGCGCCGGAGAACCTCGACGAGCTGGAAAAAGCGGTGACCTCGGCGCCGCACGTACGCGTGGTTGCCAATTCGCACACGTCGAACGAGCAGATCTGCACCGACGGCGTCGGCATCAGCATCGCCAACTTCAACCAGATTCACGGGCTGCACCGTAAGGGCATCTCCGAATGGGTGGATGTGGACGCAGGCGTGCGTCTGGCCGACCTCAATCGTTGGCTCTACGAGCGCGGGTGGTCGATCGGATATACGACGATCGGATTTCGCGGCATCACCATCGGCGGCGGATTGGCGACGGGCGTGCACGGCAGCTCGATGAAGAATCCGTCGGTGTTGAGCTCGCGCCTGATGTCGATCCAGTTCATCGACGGCGAAGGGCGGCGCCACGATCTGCAGCGGCCGCCCGCGCCGGAGGCGGGAAAGCCGGACACGCTGGCGGCGGCGCGCTTGCAGTGGCGCGCGCTCGCGGCCAACGTCGGCATGCTCGGCGTGGTCACGCGCGTCGGGCTCGACGTCGAGCGGCGCTTCAACCTCGATGTCGTTACCGACTTCATGGGCGACGACGTGTTGTGGAAGAAGGGCGTCGACGGCCTCGTAGGAAATTGCGATTGGGGGCAGCTGGTGTGGCTGCCGCGGGCGGCGCGGGTGATGCGCATGTGCGGGACGCATACGCTGGTCGAGCCGCAGCCGGGCGCGAACAACTCGCTCTTGTCGCCGCACGTCGAGGCGGGCGCGCTCGGCGCGTTCAAGGAGCTGATGGAAGATACGATCGCCAACGGCGCCTACCTGTGCACCATCGAGAGCGAGCGCTGGATGCAGCTCAAGGAGTATCCGCCGTTCGTCAAGGACTGCGGTTGCGAGCAGCGTTATTCCGCGCACGTGATCGGCCCGGCCGATCTAATGATGTCGAGCGAGCTGACCGAGCATCAGCAGGAGCTCGGCGAGATCGACTACGAGGTCGCGGTGCCGCTGTCGGAGGCGACGGCGGCGCTGACGCGGGTGCGCGCGTACGCCAAGGACAAGCGGTTGTGCATGCCGCTCATCGGGGCGTTTCTCCGGTTTTCGCCGGAGAACCAGGACACGCTCATCGGGCACTCGGTCAGCGACGAGGGCGCGTTCAAGGGGCAGAAGGTGATGTTCCTCGAGTTCGTCGTCTACGTGTTGCATACGCCGGCCGACCAGCGCGAGGCGCTCAAGCAGGAGCGCGACTATTACTCGCTCTATCGCGAGCTCGCGCTCGAGCTCGTCAAGTATCACCACGGGCGGCCGCACTGGGCGAAGAACGACACACAGCTGTTTCAGGAGGCGCGCAACGACGACGCCGCGTATCGCGATCGGCTGTCGCAGTTTCAGTGCTTCGTGCACCACTATGATCCGAACAATCGCTTCGGAAACGATTTCAGCGCCGAGGTCGGGCTGACGCCGACGCAGGCCGAGAGCGAGAAGCTGGGCGACTGCGGAATTCCGGCCGAGCAGTAGCGCGAGCCGCGGAAGGCGAAACGGCGGCGGAGCGCGAGCACGCCGCCCGCACCATTGCGGAACGACTCACGCATCCGGGGGGGATATCGCGATTTGTCGCGCTCCGCCGCCACTGATCCCATCGGCACGTGCGGCGGCGACTTGATGCGGCAGATTGTCGCAGGCGCCTACACGCGACTCAGGCGCGCAGTGCGGGCACGATGCGCGCGGGATCGTTGGTCATGATGCCGTCGGCGCCGAGCGCGACCAGCCGCCGGGCGAGTGCCGGATCGTCGACGGTCCAGAAGTCGACGGCGAGGCCGAGCGCCTTCATGCGCGCGACCACCCACGGGCGCGCCAGCGACAGCGGCAGTTGCGCGCGCGCGGCCTGGATGCGGAACGGCCCGCGTTGCAGGCGCGGCGGCAGCGACAGCGCGGCGATCACCTCGGCGCGCGAGAGCGCGGTCGGACCGCCATAGCCGAGCGCGCGCACGCGGCGCATCGTCTGCACCTGAAAGCTCGCCAGGCAGATACGCGACTCGGCGCCGAGGCGCTGCAAGAGCGCGACGGTGGCGTCGGCGATGTCGCGCTTGAGATCGACGTTGAGCGGCAGCGGCGCGAACTCGGTGACCACGTCTTCGAAGCGCGGCAGGCGCTCGCCGCGGCCGACGTCCCAGCGCTGCGCCTCGGCGAAGGTGAGATCGCAGAGCCGCTCGCGCACGCCGGCCATGCGGCGGCCGTCGGGATCGTGCGAGACGACGAGCACGCCGTCCTTCGTCGCGTGGATGTCGAGCTCGAGCGCGTCGACGCCGAGCGTGACGGCGCGGCGGAACGCGGCCATGGTGTTCTCGGGCAATTCGGCGGAGGCGCCGCGGTGCGCGTAGATGCGAACGCTCACGGCGTCGACGCGGGACCGAGCAGGCCGCGCGGGCCGGCGAGCTCGCGATAGCCGGTCGAGTGCCAGGTGTCGAGCTGTTTGGCGCGCAGGATGGGAAACGGATGCGTGCGATAGAGCGTGATGAGCACCTTGTACGCTTTGTTGAGGTTCGAGCGATCGGCGTCTTCGTAGGCGCGGATCTGCTCGACGAAGGCGTTGAAGTCCATCTCGGCGAGGAGCGTCGTGCCGCCGCCGGCCATCTTCATGAACGCGCGCAGGCACGGCTCGATGTCCTGCACGCAGAGCAGGCCCGCGCGATCGGCGGTGAGCTCGGCCTTGCGGAACCAGTCGTTGAGCGCGATCACCAGGCCCTGGCCGAGGAGCGTGCCGATGCCGAGCGTGACCTGGCCGATGAGCGCCATGATGGCGGCGATGTTCTTGGCCAAGACCGTGTAGAGCACGTGGCCGGCCTTGATGTGGCCGAGCTCGTGCGCGAGCACGAAGAAGCGCTCTTCGTCGTCGAGCATGTCGACGAGGCCGGAGGTCATTACGATGAACGGGCGCGTGTGGCCGTAGGTGAAGGCGTTGGGGACGGGATCGAGCGTGACGTAGAGCTCGGGCTCGGGGACGTCGAGAATCTTGCAACCCCATTGCAACGATCGGTAGAGGCGCGGCAATTGGCGCGGGCCGACGCGGACGTTGCCGGCGACGTTGTCGAGGTAGTAGAGGCGCTCGAAGCCGTACTCCATGACTTTGGAGACGACGGTGTCGAGGCCGGGGACGGAGCGCAGGGCGTTGGTGGCGACGACGTCGTCGGGGTGCTGGAAATCGGCGGCGCTGAGGCCGGGGAAGGTGATGAGCTTGCGCCGCTTCTTGTCGGGGGCGTCGGCCATTTGGCGAGCATCGCACGTTGACCGCACCGGTTGCGTGTGGGAATTTTTGCGGGTGCGGCGCGGGCTGCCGACTCTTTTGATCGTGGTGGGCGCGGCGGCGACCTTGGTGATCGCGTGGCGCGTCCAGCGGCATGTGCGGGCGCCGGCGCCGACGACGATAGCCGATGCGCGGCAGGCGCTCGTCGACGCGACGCAGACGTTGGCGCGCGCGCCGGGCGAGCCGGCGGCGGCGTGGGATCGCGCAGTGGCGCTGCGCGCGCTCGGGCTCACGCATCTGGCTGCGGACGCGTTCGAGATGATCGCGGCGCAGGGCGACGGCGGGCGCAGCCTCGACGCGCGGACGGCGGCGCGCGCGCTGCGCGACGACGAGCGCGCGCGGGCGCTGGCGCAGGGGCCGCAAGCCGGGTGCGCGTCGTTCGACGCGGCGCTGGCGGCGGCGACGGGGGCGCTGCAAGCGGGCGATGCGGGTGGCGCAGAGGATCGAGCGTTCGCCGTGTTCGCGGCGGCGCGACGTGACGGATGCGACGCGCGTGATCGGCCGCGGCGCGCGCTCATCCTCGCCGCGTCGGCGGCGCGGGTGCGCGGCGAGACGGCGCTGGCCGGCGCGTACACGGGCGAGGCGCGGCTGGTGATGCCGTAGCAGACAAGCCAAACGGGCAACCGGCAACCGGCAATTTTCAGAAAGACAGAACGGATCGCGAGTTGCCGTTTCCGGACATTGCCGGTTGCCCGTTGCCCGTT
>DASXOU010000814.1:0-3988 GCA_036494045.1 Polyangia bacterium
GACGTCGGCCGCCGCTTGTAACCGGTGCGGTTGTAGATCGACGCCACCAAGACGATGCGCGTCGCCGGCGCGCGCCGCTTCGACTCCTCGACGATCTCGTAGGCATGCACGCCCGGCAGCGCCACGTCGAGCACCAGCGCCGCCGGCGCCGCGTCGATCGCCGCCAGCGCCGCGCGCCCTTCACCGACGGCGCGCACGGCGTAACCCGCGTCCGCGCACAAGCGCGCGATCGCCTCGCGGATCGCCTCCGACTCGTGCGCGACGACGATCTCAGCCACCGCCGCCTCCGCCCGTCAGCCCCGACAGCGTCAGCTTCTCCGCCGACGACAAGAGCGCGTCGACGTCGAGCACCATCAGCATCTTGCCGTGGTGCGCGACCACGCCGGTGAAAAACGCGCGCTCCGACACGCTCAGCCGCGGCGCCGGCTTGATCTCGGCCTTGGGCACGCGCAGCGGCTCGGACACGCGATCGACGACGAGCCCGACGATGATGCGCTGCTCGCCGAGATCGACCGACACGATCAGCACCTTGGTCGCGCGCGTCGCCGCCGTCGCCGCAAGGTCGAACCGCTTGCGCACGTCGATGAGCGGCAGGATGGCGCCGCGCAGCTCGATCACGCCCTCGATGAACGGCGGCGCCTTGGGCATCGGCGTCACCGGCACGGGGTTGATGATCTCCTTGATGCGCATGATGTCGACGGCGTAATCGCCGTCGGCGACGCCGAACGCCACGAGCTGCGTGAGCTCGACGCGCGCCGCCGCCTTGCCGCGCTCGGCCGCGCCGCCGCCGAAGGTGGTGCCCTTCATCGACGCACCGCTACGTCGAAGTCGAGCACGGCGTCGAGCGACAACAGGATCACCATGCGCTCCTCGTCGCCGTCGGGAAAGCGTCCGATGCCGGCGAGAAACGGCAGCTCCGACGGCGCCAGCGACGGCGGCGGCGGCTCGATCTGGTTGTCGGCGAAGCGCACCACGCCGCGCACGTCGTCGACGAGCAGGCCATAGCGCTCGCCGCGGTGCATGACGACGAGGATGCGCGCCGCGCGCCCGAGCGCCGGCGCGTCGAGCTTGAGGCGCAGGCGCAAGTCGACGACCGGCAGCACCAGCCCGCGCACGGTCACGACGCCGAGCAGAAAGCGCGGCGCGCGCGGCACCTCGGTGATCTCGCGCAGCTTGATGATCTCGCGGATCGACAGGATCTCGACGCCGTAGACCTCGTTGCCGGCGGCGAAGGTGAGCACGCCGCGCCGTTCGCGTACGCGCCGCTCGTCGTGGCGGCGGAGATAGGTCTCCTCGGTCGTGAACGTTAGGTCCTTCACGTTCACGCCGCCTCCTGCCCGCCGGCGCCGACGGCTTCCTCGACGATCTGCGCCACGTCGAGCACGAGCACAGTCTTCTTGCCGCCGAGCTCGGTCGCGCCCGCGATCCCGGGCACGCCGGCGAGCGCACGCCCCAGCGACTTGATGACGATGTCCTCCTGCCCGTGCAATTCGTCGACGAGGAGCCCGATGCGATGCTGCGCCAGCCCCACGACCACGACGAACTGCTTATGCGGCACGCCTTCCAGATCCGATCGTTCGAGCCGGAACAATTTTTCCAAGCGCGCCAGCGGCAGCGTCTGCCCGCGCAACGACATCACCTCGCGCCGCTCGATCGTCCGCACCTCGTGCTGCGTCACGCGCAGCGACTCCAGCACCGAGTTGAGCGGCACGGCGAACGTGCGCCCCGCCGCGCGAATGATGAGCGCCTGGATGATCGCCAGCGTGATCGGCAGGGTCAGCGTCAAGCGCGTGCCCAGGCCCGGCTCCGACTCGACGTCGATGATCCCCGACAGCCGCGCGATGTTGGTCTTGACGACGTCCATGCCGACGCCGCGCCCCGACATCTCGTCGGCCACGTCCTTGGTCGACACGCCGGGCAGGAACATGAGGTTCTGCACGTCGCGCCGGCTCATCTCGCGCGCCTCGTGATCGCCGACCAGGCCGCGCTCGACCGCCTTGCGCAAAAGCTTGGCCTCGTCGAGCCCCTGCCCGTCGTCCTCGATCTGGATGACGACGTGGTTGCCCCGCTGCTCGGCGCGGATCGAGATGGTCCCCGCCTCGGGCTTGCCGGCCGCGCGCCGCACCTCGGGCCGCTCGATCCCGTGATCGATGCAGTTGCGCATCACGTGCATCAGCGGATCGGAGAGCTCCTCGACGATCAGCTTGTCGAGCTCGGTGTCGGCGCCGGTGATGCTGAGCCGGATCTCCTTGCCGGCGTCGCGCGAAATCTTGCGCACCACGCGCGACAGCTTGTCGAACACCTGCCCGAGCGGCACCATGCGCACCTCGAGGATGCCGGCCTGCAGCTCGTCGAGCCGGCGCGAGAGCGAGCGCAGCTCGTGGTGCAGCTCGCGCGCGAGCTTGGTCTGCGCGCGGTCGGCCTTGATGCGATCGAGGATCTGATTGAGCCCCGCGCGCGCGATCCCGAGCTCGCCGACGATGTTCATGAGGTTGTCGAGCTTGCGGATGTCGACGCGCACCGTCTGCGCGACCGACTTCAGCGACAGCTCGTCTTCGTCGCGCTCGCGCCGCTCGCCCTTGCCCGCCGCCGCCGCCGGCTTCGCCTCGGCCGCCGGCGCCTCCGCCGGCCGAGCCGACGGCGGACGGCCGACGGCTGAGGGCTGGCTGCGCTTCGGCAACAGCGCCACGATCGCGCCGGTCCCCACGACCGCCTCCTGCACGGTGCGCAGCTCCGCCTGCGCGCCGAGGATCACGTCGAGCTCGATCTGCTGATCGCTGGCCGCCTCCGCCGACGGCAAATAGGTGATCACCTCGCCGATGGGCTTGAGCTTGCCCTTGAGCTCGTCGAGCCCCTTGTCGATGGTCATGAGATCGAACGCCGCGTGAATGCGAAACAGCGAGCGCCCGCTCTTGATGTTCTCGCGCAGCCGATGCTCTTCGTACTCGGTGAGCACCGAGAGCAGCGACGAATCGAGCTCCCAGCCGCCCCACGGCGACGCCTCCGCCGCCGTCTCCTTGCGCAGCGCCACGCGATCGAGCCGCGCGATCAAGTCCTCGACCAGGTTGGCGCCGTCGTCGCCCGACTGCCCCGCCGCCGTCTCGGCGACGATGCGATTGAACAGCGACACCGCCTCGAACAAGAGGTCGAGCGTCGCCGGCTGCAGCTCGACGCGTCCGAGGCGCAGCGAGTCGAGCAGGTTCTCGAGGTTGTGCGAGAGGTTCGTCATGCGCGTGACGCCGAAGAGGCCCGACAGTCCCTTGAGCGAATGCACGGCGCGAAACGCGTCGTTGATGACCTCGGGATCGAAGCTGCCCGCGGCGCGCTCGCCGTCGAGCGCGAGCAGATCGCGGTTGAACTGCTCGACGATCTCCTGCGCCTCGGAGAGAAACTCCTGCAGCGCCTTTTCCGACGGCCCGTCGCTCACGGCAGTAGGTTCCTCACGACTTCGAGGAGCTGCTCCGGCAAAAAAGGCTTGGTCAGATAGGCGTCGGCGCCGAGCTTCATGCCGCGATCGCGATCGGCCTCGCGCCCGTCGGTGGAGATGATGACGAGCCGTGTCCCTTTGTGCGCGTCCGACTCGCGCACGAAGCGGACCAGCTCGAGCCCGTTGATGTCGGGCATGTTGATGTCGGTGATGATGAGGTCGTAACGCGCGCGCGGCAGCATCTTGAGCGCGGCAAACCCGCTCTCCGCTTGCGTGACCGCGTAGGGCCCGGCCGCCTCGAGCGCGGCCGTGACGAACCCGCGCATGGTGGCCGAGTCCTCGACGACGAGCACGCGCGGACGCGAGTCAGACATCCGCAATATCGTAACAGATTTTGCGACTCTCGTCAGTCCCCACGTAATGACTCACAGGAAGATCAAAAGTTCAGAAGTCAGAAATTATGAATCCTCTGTCCTTTTGAGCTTCTGATCTTCCTGTGAATGTTCTGTCAGTGGCTGCGAGTGAGCTCGGCGGCTTCTTTTTGGCCGGCGACCGACTCGA
>DASXOU010000815.1:0-10049 GCA_036494045.1 Polyangia bacterium
CGCGCGTGCCTGGCGGCGCGCGCCGCCACGACCGCGACGACGATCGCGACGCCGCCGGCGGTGCGCGCGTGGCGCCGCGTCCACGCGCGTCCCGCGACGGACGCGAGCGGTGGCGCGAGCACGAGCATGAACGCGATCGCCAGCGCGCCGTCGAGCGCGCGCGTCGGCAGATGATCGGTCACGAGGATCATCGCCGCGCGCCGCACGCCGCCGCGCTCGTAGTCGTGCGCCGAATACAGCGCCGGAAACTGCGTCATCGAGCGCGCCAGGAACCATGCGTGACCGACGATCGCGCCGGCGACGCCGCGTAGCCACGCCCGCCGCGGCGCGCGCCCGGCCGCGCCGTCCCACGCGCAGCCGACCAGCGCCGCGATGGCGCCGAACAGCGCGCACGCGCCTGCCAGCACGGCCAGCATCAACAGTTGCTGCGCGATCGCGTGCATGCGCGCGCGCTCGAGCACCGCCGCGATCACGCGCGGATCGCGCATCCCCATGAATCCGACCTCGCCGCCGACGAAGTCGAGCGCGAACAGCACGCCGCCGAAGATCGCGCCCGCCGCCGCGCCCTTGCCGACGGCGCGCCTCACGGCTTTTGCCCTTCGGCCTCGCGCTCGAGCCGCGCGCGCACGTCGGTCAGATGCAGCCCCTCGGCCTCGAACGGCAGCGCCACCCGCGCCAAGAGCTGCACCAGCGCCAGCGCCTGGCGAACCTCGCCGCGACGGTGGCGCAGCGTAATCAGGTGCACCAGCCCCGCCGTCGGCGGATCGACGTACGCCAGCGTGTCGGCGAGGTCGCGCTCCAGCGCCGCCGGCGTCAGCGCCGCCGGATCGCGCACCATCGAGAAGGTCTCCATGCGCACGAACGGGCTCGCGTCGGCGAGCCCGCGCTCGATCCAGCGTTGCCTTCCGGCGACGTCATGCTGCACGAGCGCGCGAATGGCGCTCGCGCGCAGCTGCGGGTCCTCGTCGCTCGCGAGGCGCGACACCCGCGCCGGCACGCGCGCATCGGGCGGCTGCAGCGACAGCATATCGAGCGCCGAGGCGCGCAAATAGACGCTCGGCTCGTCGAGCAGCGCGAGCAGGCGCGGCGTACTGTCGGGCGCCTGCTTTCGCGCCATCGCGATCGTCTGCACCCACGGCCGCACGCCGAGCGCCGCGCGCGCCCCCCAGCGCCCGAGCGCCGCCAGCGCCCACGCCGGCGTGCGATCGCGATGACAGGTCGTGCACGCGTTGGGATTGCCGAGCTCGACCGTCTCCGCCGGCCGCGGGATCGAGATCGAATGATCGGACGTGCGCTGCCGCCGCGTGTCGTCGTCGCCGATGAACGAGTACGCCATGTGGCAATCGACGCAGCGAATCTTCGCCGCGTGATGCGAGTGCGCCGTCAGCTCCGCCGTCGTCGCGCGGTTGCGATGACAAACCGTGCACTGCCGATTCGATTCGGCGCCCGCCGCCGACTCGCCGAGGAAATCGCGCGCGCCGAGCGCATGCGGCTCGTGACAGCCCTTGCACGTGAGCGCGCCCTTCTGAAAGCATTGGCTGAGCACGTGGCCGGGGTATTGATAGCTGGTCAGGTGCTGCGTCCCGTCGCTGCGCAAGGACTCGTTGATCAAGCTGGTGACGAAGATCTGCGGCAGTCCGTCGGCGGCGCGCGGAAACACGTAGGGCTTGAGCGAAAAGCCGTGGCACTGCCCGCACACGCGCGCGTCTTCGGCGCCGCCGAGCGGGCGCAGATCGCGCAACGTGTCGTCGCTCTTTTTGGCGCGGCGCGCGGCGATGTGCGCGCGCGCCGGGCCGTGGCAGCTCTCGCAGTCGATGCGCAGATCGGCCCAGCGTGTCTCGACGGGCGCGGTGTTGCGATAGGCCGCGCTCAAGTGACACGAGAAGCAGCCGCCGGTCATGTCGAAGCGCGCCCAATAACCCTTGCCGTTCGGCTCGAGCCCGCCGCTCTGATACAGCGACGTGGGAATCCACTCCTTTTCGCGCGTGCACCAGATGAGCGGCAACAGCCGATAGCCGCCGTCGCTGCCGCGGGTGGCGTAGAGCTGATGCTGCCGTCCCGACGCGATCACGAGGTCGACGTCGTCGCGCTCGGTGTAGCCGCTCGCCGCGCGCATCTCCATCGCATACTCGTCGCCCTGCCGCGACGGCGTGACCGTGCCGTCGGCCAGCGCCACCGGCGTCGCGGTGAACGGCGCCAGCACCGAGCTCGGCGACGCCGGCGCCATCGCGCGCCCGTGCGGCGAGCGCGACCACGCGTCGTAGATCTTGGCGTGGCATTCCGCGCACGCCGCCGCGCCGGCGCGCTCCGCGACCTGCACCGACGTCGGCAACGTCGCCGGCAGCGGCGCCTCGCGCGGCGCCGGTTTGGCGCAACCGGCGGCCAGGAGCACGAGGATCCAGGGTCGCATCGAGCGTGCCGCCCGTAGTATATAATGAAGCGCGTGCTTCCGCTCGGCCGACGCGAGCGCTCGATGCTCCTCGGCGTCATGCTCGCGGCGCTCGCGCTCCGTCTCGCCTACGTCCTCTCGCTGCGTCACGACATCCTGTTCGATCACCCGATCCTCGACGAAGGCCGCTACGTCGACGAGGCGCGCGCGCTCGCCGCCGGCGCCGTCGACGACCATCCCTATTGGCAGCCGCCCGGCATCCTCTATTTTCTCGCCGCCTGCTTTCGCCTCTTTGGCCCCGGCCTGACCGCGCCGCGCCTCGTGCAGGCGCTGATCTCGGCGCTCTCGTGCCTGGTCCTCTTCGCGATCGCGCGCCGCCTCTTCGACAGCACGACCGCGCTCGTCGCCGCCGCCATCGCCGCGCTCCACGGCGTCCTCGTGTTCGAGAGCGCCGAGCTCTTGCCGCCGACGATGATCGTCGCGCTCGATCTGGCGGCGCTGTGGCTGCTCCTCGCCGCCGCCGCCGGCGCGCGCGCGCGCGTCGCGTTCGCCGCCGGCCTCGCGCTCGGCCTCTCGGCGCTGTTCGCGCCCACGGTGCTGCCCTTCGTCGCCGTCGCTGCGCTGTGGCTGCGGCGCGCACGCCTCGTCGCTGCGCTCGTCATCGGCGTGCTCCTGCCGATCGCGCCGGTCAGCGTGCGCAACCACGCGCACGGCGGCGAATGGGTCCTGGTCTCGACCAACGGCGGCCTCAACTTCTTCCTCGGCAACAACGAGCGCTACGACGAGACCTTCGCGCTCCGTCCCGGCCGCCACTGGGAGGAGCTCACCGCCGAGCCGCTCGCCGCCGGCGTCACCGGACCGGGCGCGCAGTCGGCATACTTCGCCGACAAGGGCTGGACCTTCGTGCGCTCGCATCCCGCGCGCGCCGCCGCGCTGTTCGCGCGCAAGCTCTACCTCTACTTCAACGGTGGCGAGATCCCACGCGACAGCGATCTCTACGCCGCGCGCGCCGGCTCGCCGCTCCTCGCCGCGCTGGTCTGGCCGCGCCCGCTGCGCTTTCCCGACGGCATCCTGATTCCGCTCGCGCTCGTCGGCGCGGCGCTGCTGTGGCGCGATCGCCGCCGGCTCGCGCTCGTCTACGGCTTCGTCGCGCTGCAGGCGCTCGTCACCGCCGCGTTCTTCGTCAGCGCGCGCCATCGTGCGCCGGTGTTGCCGCTGTTCACCCTCTTCGCCGCCGCCGCCGTCGCCGCGCTGCGCACGCGCCCGCGCGCCCGTCCGCCTGCGCTCGCCGCGCTGGCGGCGCTGATCGTCGTCTGCAACCTGCCCACGCGCGAGGCTTCGTTGTCGTGGGCCGCCGAAGAGGACTTCTACCGCGGCATCGCTCTGCTGCGCGAGGCCCACGATCCGGCCGGCGCCGCCGCTTGGCTCGGCCGCGCCACCGCGCGCGATCCGAGCGACGCGCGCGCCTGGTTCGAGCTCGGCAACGCGCTCGACGCCACCGGCCGCAGCGACGAAGCCGTCGACGCCTGGAAGCGCGCCGCCGCCGCCGATCCGTGGGACGTGCGCCCGCTGCGCCGCGCGTCGATGGTGCTGGCCCGTCGCGGCGATCTCGCCGCCGCCGCCGCCGCCGTCGAGTCCAACCTCGCGTCGCACCAGCGCCCCGATGCCGTCTACGCGCCCGATTGGCTCAACCTGGCCTTTTTACGCGCACGCCTCGGCGACCACGATCGCGCCGTCGACGATCTCGCCCGCGCCGCGCGCGCCGATCCCGGCTACTTCCGCCAGCACGCGCCGTCGCTTCCACGCGCCGCCGCCGACGACCCGCGCTTCTGGCAAACGCTCGACGAGCTGTTACGATGACCGCGATGCGCTCGTTGCTCGTTGCGATCCTCGCCGCGTCCGCCGCCGGCTGCGGAGACGACGCCGACAGCGCGCCCGACATGGCCGTCGTCGCCTGCCGCGGCAGCTTGAGCGGCGTCGTCAGCGAGACCATCCTCGACTGCCGCGTCACCTGGGACGAAACCAGCGGCACCGCCGTCATCGGCAACGACGGCGACCTCACCGTCTCCGACCCGTCGCAGATCGTCACTGGCAACACCTTCGGCTTCGGCATCACCGTCGACGGCGACGCGCGTACCGGCCCACTGTCGAGCGTGAACGTCGACTCCTACTCGGGCGGCGTGCAGCTGCCGAGCGACGGCGGCGTCCTCAACTACATCGCGAACTTCAGCAACCAGATCCACGCGCCACCCAACGTCGGCGTGATGTCGGCGAACCTGACCGCCGTCACCGTCGACTTCACCAACGCCACCGAGAGCCAGTGGATCGTCCACGGCACCGTGAGCGCCACCTTCGTCCCCATCAACAGCGACGGCACCCCCGCGCCCACCACCGACGGCACCATCCAGCTCGCCCTCGACTTTTAGGGCTGCGGCCTCGCCTGGGCTGACGTCGCCGGGCAAAGACGAGAGAAAGGTGCCTAATCAAGAGGATTGGCAACCTAGCGCCAGCCCGGCGGCAGCCAGTTGGTCGCGTCGCTCAGCCGTTGCCCCTTTTGCGCGACGAAGAACGCGTGCGCCTTGTCGATCTCCTTGGCGCGCGCGACCTCGCCCGTCGCTGCATAGCCCGCTTGCAGCTTCTCCAGGATCCAGGTGTCGCCCGGCGCGCTGCGTCGCGCCGCCTCGAAGTGCGCGTTCGCCTCCGCGGTCTTGCCGCCGCGTAGCGCCAGCACCGCGAGCCCGACCTGCGCCGCGCCCAGCGTCTCCTTCTGCGCCACCGCGCGCTCGAACAGCGCGCGCGCCTCGTCGACGCGCCCGCCGCGGAACGCGAGCACGCCCTTGGCTTCGAGCGCCGCCACGTCGCCGCCGTCGAGCGCCAGCGCGCGATCGAGCGCGCGCACCTTGTCGGCGTCGGGCGCGCGCCGCGCATACTCGATCAGCGCCTCGTGATCGTCGGGCGCCACGCGCAACATCTCGGTCAGCGCCAGCTGCGCCCGCCGCGCATCGCCGATCCGATCGAAGTAGATCGTGAGCCACTGATACAGCTTCGGCAGCGCCGGCCACGACGGCAGCGCGCGCGCGATCATGCCGAGCGCCTGATCGCGCTGCCCTTCGTCCGCCAGCGCCAGCGCCGCCAGCGACGACAGATCGCCGCCCGCCACCGGCTCGCCGACGAACGCCGACCACGGCAGAAGATGAGCCGTCTTCGCTTCCGCCCCCGGCTTCACCGGCGGCGGCCGCCGCTGAATCCAATGATCGGTCACGCTCACCTCGGGCAGCATCGACGTCGGCCCGGCGCGCATGTGGCAACGAAAGCAGTGGCCGCCCTCCTTGGCCTGCACCGCCGCCGGCGCCGAGCAGCGTTTCTGTTGATGACACGCTTCGCACTTCCGATCCCACCACGCCGGCGGCTCGTCGATCGAGCTGACGTGCGGATCGTGACAGCTCGTGCAGGTCAGCTTCTTGCCCGACGCGCGCCAGCACGCGCTGCGCACCATGCGATCGGAGTGCGCGAGCAGATAAAATCGATCGGGCTCGGCGCTCTCGGCGACGAAGTTGACGCGAAAGTCGTCGAGCGGCTCGCCCGGCCGATAGCTGAGCTCATCGCGCCCCGCGCGCGCCTGCGATCGCTCCTGCAGATGACACTGTGTGCACACCTCGACCTGCCGCACCGGCGGCAGCCGCGCCGGATTGACGACGTCCTCGGCCTTGAGCGTCTCGATGTGCCGCGCGCCCGGTCCGTGGCAGCGCTCGCAGCCGATCCCCGTCGGCACCGCGCCGACGAAGACCTCGTCGCTGCCGCCGAGCCGCCGCGGATAATCCGCGTGACACGAGATGCAGAACGAATCGAGCGCGCGCCCGAAGCGGAAGTTGCCGCCCGACGCGCCAGGGTCGAGATCCCAGCGATCGAGCTTGGCGTAGTAGTCGATCGGAAACTGATAGTAGCGCTCGCCCTTGTGCAC
This sequence comes from Polyangia bacterium, assembly GCA_036494045.1. Lineage (GTDB taxonomy): Bacteria > Myxococcota_A > Polyangia > Palsa-1104 > Palsa-1104 > JAQBQH01. The sequence continues at coordinate 6,351 of DASXOU010000815.1, forward strand.
GTAGAACGCCATGCCGTAGCTGCCGGCGCTGAGCGCGTGCGTGACCGGCTCGATCCACGAGTGCACCGGCGCGCCGTCGGCGCCGGGCACGAGCTCCTCGATGTAGTAGCGCCCGTTCTTGTGCAGCGGCCGATAGCGTAGGCCCGAGCGCGCGTGCAACACCGGCGCGCCCGCGGCGTTGTCGAAGATGCGCGCGAGCCAACGCGCGTCGAGCGTCTCGAGTGGACGCAGGCCGCTCGACGCCATCGAGTGGCGCGACCAGCTCGCGAACAGCTTCTTGTGACACGGCTGGCAGGCGGAGGATCCGACGTAGCCGGGCTCGGCGACACCGCCCGCCGGAGTCTTCGGCAGCGGACGGCTCCAATCGATCGGCGCTTCGTTCCAGCGGATCGACGCCAGCGGATCTTTCGACGGGACTGCGTTCGATCCGCCGCACCCGACCAGCGCAAGCCCGATGACCACCGCCGGATGCAGTCGCATCGTCCGTTCATTGTAGACGATTCCGCGGTCGGCTTCGCGGATCCCGGCTTGTCACGACTTTGAACAGATCTTTCAAATGTTGAACACAGAATTTGAACAAGTCTACATGTCGCATCTGCGCAACTCCCTGAAAGTGCGCTACCACACACGCGGATCGGAAATTGCTGTGAGCAACGCCACGGTATTTACGATGCGCGGCGTCAGATCCCATTTTCCAAAGGTCGGCGGGCGGCGGGGGGTTGGAAAGTTTTCATTAAGTTTTTGCGTGTCTTGGAACGCGAAACATTTGGGCTCACAGAGCCCGACCAGCTGAAGGGAGACCACGGATGTTCAAGAATTGGGGACTGCTCATCGGCTGCGGGCTCATGTCGGCGTGCCTCCTGCCCGCGTGCAACAACAGCAGCACGGGAACACCACGCCCCTCGCTGTCCTCGTTGAAGGAGGGCATCAACCTCCTCGACACGCACGACGCGAACTGGGGATTCAGCGCCGCCTACGTCAAGAACGGGCGCGCGCTGTTCATTGATTCGCGCGTCGGTGCGCTCAAGCCCGAAGTCTACCGTCTCGACAATCCGAACGATCCGCCGAACGAGATGGACTTCCGGTTCGTCGATCAGAACGGCTACACCTTCTTCGCCAACCGCGGCGGCGACAACTGGATCGATCCGACGTGGGACCACGAGATCTACGTCTCGCAGCACGCCAAGATCGATCTCGCGCAGCGCCAGATCGACTTCCAGACCGCGCGCGAAGCGGCCGAGGCGTTCACCACCGTCGCGCCGCCGTCGTTCGAGAACCATGTCTTCCACATGGCGAACTTCGCGCTCCAGCCGGCGCCGATCGACAATAAGCAGATGATGGCGGTCGCCGCCGACATGGCGAAGACGCCGCCGCCGGGCGCCGTCATCGGCGACGCCGACTACGGCAGCTACAACTCGGGCGGGTACAGCCAGTACGCCACGCAGAAGTACTCGGGCTCGACGGGCTGCTTCGCCTGGATCTGCGCCGCGTCGCACAGCGCCACGCTCATCTGGACCTGCGATTGGAACGGCTCGAGCTGCTCGTATCGCTCGGTCATCAGCGCCAACAACCACGGCCGCGCCTACAACCAGCTCAGCTATGACTGCATCTCGCAGTCGAGCGGCTGGTACTACAACACGCCGATCAACGGCAGCACCGCGGCCAGCGCGACCGGCTCGTACGACGGTCAGGGCGGCTGCCAGACGTCGTACAGCTGGAGCTCGAGCAACAACGCGCACCTTTGCAACGACGACGCCGCCTACGAGCTGTGGGAGGCGAAGTACGGCGCGCAGAACAACATCAGCTTCTCGGTCTACGACTCGAGCTTCTGCCGCGGCTCGGCGTGCGGCGCTTCGCCGTCGACGTTCTCGTGCAACTACCCGCACGGCGACTGGAACACGCCGAACTGCCCGTAACGTTCGCGCTTCGTCTCGCTCTCGCCGGTATACTCCCCACATGAATCGCACGCTCCTGGCCACCGCCGCCGCCGTCGTCTTCATCGGCGGCGGGGCGGCTGCCTTTCTCCTGCTGCGCCGTCCGCCGCTACCGAAGCCGTCGCCGCGCATCGCGCAGGAGAGCGCGCACGCGGCGGGGATCGATCGATCGATGGCGGCGGTGCGCGCGCTGCACGACGCGCCCGTCGGCCAGACGCCGTGCGAGAGCGCGTACAACGCGTTCAAGGCGTCGGACGAGGTCGCCAAGACGATGGGCGCCAAGGCGGTGGTCTTGAAGCTCGCGCCGCGCGACGAGTTCCTGCGCCGCTGCGACGCGCTGCCGAAGGAGCTGCAGACGTGTCTGGTGCCGGACTACTTGTCGAAGCATCGCGACGAGTGCGAAAAGGCGCGGCCGGCGGCGGGTGTGCTCGATCCGCTCGTCGAGCTGCGCCACGCCACCGAGCCGCAGCGGGACGAGCCGGCGTCGACGCCGCGCTGACGCTCAGTCGTCGAGCGCGAGCAGGCCGCCGGCGGCGAACATGAAGTAGAAGAGCGGCGGCACCTCGAGCGTGGCGACGATGCCGAGGAAGAAGGCTTCGTAGGCGACGAGCGCGACGAGGCGCGTGCGGCGGAAGAGCAGCGCGACGGGCGTGCCCAGCTCGACGACGAGCGTGAGCCAGCTGAGCGCTTGCGTCACGAACGGATGCGACAGCGACGGCGTGGCGGCGACCCAATCGCGCACCATGAAGCCGCGCGGATAGGAAAGGATGACGCCCATCTCGTTGGTGAACGGCCAGCCGGCGAGCAGCTTCTCGACGCCGGAGAAGAAGACGACCAGGAGCGTCTGGTAGAGCGCGAGCCTGGCGAACAGGCGTGGCTCGACGCGCGGACCTTTGCGCCAAATCGCGTCGACGGAGAAGACGGCCGCGCCGCCGCCGCAGATCGACCACAACAGCAGGATGGCCCAGGCGTTGACCAGCGCCAGCGTCTGCACCGGCAGCGCGTTGAAGCTGGCGAACGTGTAGCAGCCGGCGAAGGCGACGATGGCGGCGGCGCGCGGGCGGAAGCCGACGACGGCGGCGGCGATGCCGAGCATGGTCGCGATCGCGAGCGCGCGCACGACGCCGCGCGGCATGGTCGTGAAATGCGCGTAGAGCCAGTGGTTCCACTCTTGGCTGCGCAGGCCGGCGGCGGCGTAGGCGTCGTCGAGGTGGATGAGCGCGGGGAAGAAGTGGAGCGCGAGGCCGCCGAAGAAGGCGATGCGGAAGAGCGCGACCATGCGCGGGCCGCGCGTGCCTTCGAACTGCGCGAAGAACTTAGCGGCGAAGGACGCCATTTTGCTCGCAGCGATAGCGGTGGGTGGCGGTCAGGTGGCGCGTGCCGACGCCGACGTCCCAATCGTCGACGATGAACTCGAGCTCGCGGCGGGCTCGCCGCTGCGTGCGCAGGCAGACCTCGGCGATGTAGTAGGGCTGGAGGATCTGATCGACGGCGAGGCGCGCGCGCGCGTAGCCGAGCGCGGGCGTGGCGACGAGATCGGCGAGATCGTGGCGCACGCCGTCGCTGCCGGCGTAGCCGAGCACCTGCACCGTGCGCGGGTTCTTGTTGAACATGACGTGGCCGTACTTGAGGTGCGGCAGGAGGAGATCGAAGCGGCGGCCGAAGAGCGACTCGGCGACGGTCTGGTCGAGGGCGCCGGCGACGGTCAGGACGATCCACACGACGACGAAGGCGCGGCGTGCTCGCACCACGGGTAAAAGAGTAT
>DASXOU010000816.1:0-2442 GCA_036494045.1 Polyangia bacterium
CGCCGGCGCGAGCGCGATCCCCGTCGACGGCAAACAACCGCCGGCAAAGATCGCGACCCCGAGCGCACCGACCGCGACGAGGCGCGCGGCGACGAGCGCGCCGGCTACGCGATCGCCTCGAGGCTCCACTCGTGCTTGCCGCCGGCGAGCGGCTCGCCGCAGAAGTTGCACTTGGCCAGATCGGAATCGGCGAGCGGACCGCGGCAATTGGGGCAGTCGAGCGAGTTGAGCCCGCCCTTGGACGTCGCGTTGGTGCCGCGCGCGAGCACGACGCGGCTGGTCTGGTTCACCGGCTGCCCGCCGTTCTCCGCCGCCGACCAGACGATCTCGACCTCGATCCGGTCGATCGGGCCGTTCGGTCCGTCTTGCGCGATCGTCACGTTCACGAGCTCCGAGCTGCCGACGGCGACCTGCGACAGCGCCGCGCGATCGGCCGGCGGCTGCCCGGGCACGAGGCAGAAGCGCTCGAAGCGCTGCCGCGTGCCGGTGACGCGCGCATCGATCCACTTCCAGAACACCACGGATCCGCGATCCTCGAGCTCCTGGCGGCTCACCGCCGGATCTTTGGTCTGCAGCGCGTTGAGCCCCTCGATGTCGGCGTTGGTCATCCACGGGCGCCACTCTTCGGGCTGCGTGATCTCGGCGAGCACCCAGTCGTGCTCGCCCGAGTTGACGACCGCCTTGCAATATTCGCAGCGCACCACGTCGCTGACCGGCAGATCGGCGCCGCAGTTGGGGCAGCGTCCTTCGAGCGTCGGTACGCCGTTCTTCGACTTGCTGCCGCGCTTGCGCAGGAACGACCAGACCTCCTGGTACTGCACGAGCGGCGCGTGCTTCGCCTTCTCCGCCGCTTGCTGTGCGTTCAAGCTCGCCGCCACGTCTTCGTCGCGCGCCTGGCCCACCATCTTGACGTGCACGGTGTCCCACTTGGCGTCGCTCTCGGCGGCGAGCACCGCGCACTCGACCACCGACCAATCGGCCATCGCGTTGCGCAGCCCTTGCGCCTTCAAGAGCGCGAGCTGCGTCTGGAAGCGCACGTAGACGCCGTCGGAGATGTGGCGTCGCGCCGGTCCCATCGCGCCGGCGACCCACGCTTCGTTGACCTTGGCCATCACGCCTTTGGCGCGCTCGGCGAACTGCGCCTGGTCGAAGGCGGGATCTTGCGAGCGCAGCGCGTTCAACCCTTCGGCCGCGGTCGTCTGGTCGACGGCGACGGTGGCGCGATCGCCGCCGCGCTTCTTGGTCACCATCACGATGACGACGATGACGCCGAAGACGATGAGCAGTGTCAGCATCGCGCCCGGCGACATCGATCCGCCGCCACCCGACGTCGAGTACGAATGTCCCGTCGAGTACGAGTGCGACGACGACGAGTGCGACGGCGCCGCGTGATAGCTCTGCCCGCCGCCGGGCCGCGCCAGCGCGTAGAGCGGCACCAGCATCAGCATCATTAATAGAAGCAGCGCGCGCGTCTTCATGCCGCCACCTCGCCGTTGTCGATCGCGACTTCGCACTGTTCCACGATGTGTCCCCCTGATTCTTCGAGGTGGATTCCGAAGCGCCCGCCGAAAATGTGCGAGCGCATCATATTTATTGTGCCGCCGCGTAATACGCTGACGCCGGCGACGGAGCGGCCGCGCAGCGTGCAATCCTCGACGCTGACGCTGCCGCCGCGCGCGACCGACAGGGCGACCAGCGCTGCTTCCACGTTGGTCCGAACGAGGATGGGCCGCGCGCCCTTGCCGACCGCGACGCCGGCGGCGCCCGCGCGCGCGACCAAGCAGTCCTCGAAGCGGCCGCCGCCGCCCTCTTCGCACTCGATGCCGGCGGCGCCGGCGCCCTCGACGCGGCAGCGCTCGACGCGCGGCTCGCCCTCGTCGCGCACCTCGATGCCGGCCTTCGGGTGATCGACGATGGTGCAGTCGAGCAGCGTGCCGGCGCCGCCGCGCTCGAAGAGGATGCCGGAGTCGCGGTTGTCGCGGATGACGCAGCCGACGAAGCTCGGCGCCGCGCCGGTCTGCACCAGCACGCCGTGGCGGCCGTTTTCGAAGACGGCGCAGTCCCACAATTCGCCGCGTGCGTCGGCGTGCGCGAAGACGCCGTTGCCGCGGCCGTTGCGCACGATGCAGCGCACCAGCGTCGTCGACGCCTGCTCGCGCAGCTCGATGCCCGAGAGCGCGTTGCCCCACACTTCGCACTCTTCGAGCGTGCCCTTGCCGCCCTCGAGCGACATCATGCCGCCCTCTTTGCCGCCGTGGAGTCGGCAACGCACGAGCGTGGGATTGGCGTCGGATTGGATGAACAGGTTGGCGAGCGCGTGGCCGCCGATGTCGCAGTCCTCGAAGCGCGCGCGCGCCGACGAGTGGATGTAGACGCCGCCGCGGCTGCCGCTGAAGATGCGGCAGTGGCAGAGCGTGGGTTCGGTCGCGGCGTCGCGGATCT
>DASXOU010000817.1:0-7870 GCA_036494045.1 Polyangia bacterium
TACTTCTCGAAGAGTGCTAAAGACAAGCTCGAAAAGGCCGGCGGTAGCGCGCGCGTCATCGAGCAGCTCCCCTCGAAAGAAGCCGCACCCGCCGCAAAGTAAGGAGTCGCGGTGGCCTCGTCGATCGCCAACATCTTCAAAATCCCGGAGCTGCGCAAGCGCATCGCGTTTACGCTGGCGCTGCTCGCCGTCTATCGAATCGGCATCTTCATCTCGACGCCGGGCGCGAACCGCGCCGTCATGAAGCAGGTCATGCGTGCCTCGTCGGGCACGTTCCTCGGCCTCTTCAACATGTTCTCCGGCGGCGCGCTCGAGCAGCTGTCGATCTTCGCGCTCGGCATCATGCCGTACATCTCCGCGTCGATCATCTTGCAGCTCCTCACCGTCGTCGTGCCCGCCCTCGAGCGCCTGCAGAAGGAAGGGCAGCAGGGGCAGAAAACGATCAACCAGTACACCCGCTACGGCACGATCGCGCTGTCGCTGGTGCAGTCGTTCTTCATCGCCCGCTACTTCGAGGGCCTGAACCGCACCTACGGGCAGTACGGCACCGTCGTTGCCAACCCGGGCCTCGGCTTCGAGCTGCTCACGATGGTGTCGCTGACCACGGGCACCTGCTTCATCATGTGGCTCGGTGAGGTGATCACCGAGAAGGGTATCGGCAACGGCATCTCGCTCATCATCTTCGCGGGCATCGTGGCCGGCTTCCCCGACGCGGTCGTGCGCCTGGTGCAGAAGTCGACGTCGACGGGCGATCTGAACGCGTTCGAGCTGTTCATGATCCTCGGCATCGTCATCGGCGTCATCGCCGTCATCATCTTCTTCGAACAGGGGCAACGAAAAATCCCTGTGCAATACGCCAAACGCGTCGTCGGCCGAAAGATGTACGGCGGCCAGTCGACGCATTTGCCGCTCAAGATCAACGTCGCCGGCGTCATCCCGCCGATCTTCGCGTCGTCGATCTTGATGTTCCCGGCGCAGATCGCGAGCTACGTGCAGACGCCGTGGATGCAGAAGATCACCGACACGTTGCAACCGGGCGATTGGCGCTACAACGTCCTGTACGTCGGGCTCAACGTCTTCTTCTGCTACTTCTACACGGCCGTCACCTTCAACCCGGTCGACGTCGCCGACAACATGAAGAAGTATGGCGGCTTCATCCCGGGCATTCGACCGGGCCGCGCCACCGCGGAATACATCGATCGCGTGCTCACGCGCCTGACGTTTGGCGGCGCCATGTACATCTCGGCGGTCTGCGTGCTGCCGTCGTTCATGCAGCAGAAGTTCCACGTGCCCTTCTCGTTCGGCGGCACGGGCCTGCTCATCGTCGTCGGCGTCGCGCTCGATACCGTGCAGCAGATCGAGTCGCACCTCATCACGCGCAACTACGAAGGCTTCAGCGGGCCCAAGGGTCCGCGCGTTCGTGGCCGAGCCGTGAGGCAGCGCGCGTGACGATGGAGCGCAACCTGATCCTGCTCGGAGCGCCCGGCGCCGGCAAGGGCACGCAGGCGCAACGGCTGGCGGTGCGCTTCGGCATCCCGCAGATCTCGACGGGCGACATGCTGCGCGCCGCGCGTCGCGAAGGGACGCCGCTGGGCAAGAAGGCCGAGGAGTACATGAACAAGGGCGCGCTCGTGCCCGACGAGGTCGTCATCGGTCTCGTCGAGGAGCGGCTGGGCAAGCCCGACGCCAAGGCCGGCTTCATCCTCGACGGCTTTCCGCGCACGATTCCCCAGGCCGAGGCGCTCGACGGCGTGCTGCAAAAGCTCGGACGGCACAAGATCCGCGTCGTCGATGTGCAGGTTCCCGAGGCGACGCTCATCGAGCGGCTGGGCGGCCGCTTGTCGTGCCCCAAGGACGGCGCGTCGTACCACGTGAAGTTCACGCCGCCGAAGCAGGCCGGCATCTGCGACAGCTGCGGCGCGGCGCTCATCCAGCGCGCCGACGACAAGCCGGAAGCGATCGCGCAGCGCTTGCAAGAGTATCGCGCCAAGACCGCGCCGCTCGCCGATTACTATCGCAAGCACAGCGTGCTCAAGAGCATCGATGGCGTCGGCGAGCTCGATCTCGTCCTCGACCGCATCGTGCGCGCGCTCGGCGACTGAGTGGCGCCGATGTCGATCAAGATCTATCTCAAGAGCAAGGACGAAGTCGAAAAGCTGCACACGGTCAATCGTATCGTGGCGTCGGTGCTCGATGCCGTCGAGACCGCGTGCAAGCCGGGCGCGTCGACGTGGGACCTCAACGAGATCGCCGACGCCAAGCTGAAGGCGATGGGCGCGACCTCGGCGTTCCTCGGCTATCACGGTTATCCGGCGGTCTTGTGCACGTCGGTGAACGAGGTCGTCGTCCACGGCATTCCGCGCAAGGACGTCGTCCTCAAAGAGGGCGACATCATCGGCGTCGACTTCGGCTGCTTCAAAGAAGGCTTCTGCGGCGACTCGGCGCGCACCATCGCGATCGGCAAGGTCACCGACGAAGCCAAGAAGCTGATGGCGGCTACCAAGGAGTCGCTCGACAATGCGATCGAGCAGTGCAAGCCGGGCAATCGGCTGCAGGACATCGGCTGGGCGGTGCAGTCGCACGTCGAGCCGCTCGGCTACTCGGTGGTGCGGACGTTCGTGGGGCACGGCATCGGGCGCGCGATGCACGAGGACCCGCCGGTGCCGAACTACGGGAGCCCGGGAAAAGGGTTACGGCTGAAACCGGGATTGGTCCTGGCGATCGAGCCGATGGTCAACGCCGGCACGCACGAAGTCGAAGTGCTCGCCGACGGCTGGACGGCGGTCACCAAGGACCGCAAGCTTTCCGCTCATTTCGAGCATTCGGTGGCGATCACCGAGGAAGGGCCGTTGGTTCTGAGCCGACTGTGACCGATTCGCTGTCGATTTCGCTTGCGAAATCGGGAATCGGACGGTATAAGGCACGGTCCGTTTTGCAGAGGGATTTTTCCAATGAAAGTGCGGGCTTCGGTCAAAAAAATCTGTGCGAAGTGCAAGGTCGTACGCCGCAAGGGCGTCGTGCGCGTGATTTGCGAGAACACCAAGCATAAGCAGAGGCAGGGTTAAATGGCTCGTATCGCCGGCGTCGACCTTCCGCGCAACAAGCGCGTCGAGATCGCGCTCACGTACATCTACGGAATTGGCAAGGCTACGTCCTCTCGCGTGCTCGAGAAGGCCAAGGTCTCGCCCGACAAGCGCAGCGACGATCTCGACGAGAACGACATGCGCGCCATCCGCGACGTCTTCGAGACGCTCGGCATCAAGGTCGAAGGCGACCTTCGCCGCGAGGTCTCGATGAACATCAAGCGCCTGATGGACCTCGGCTGCTATCGCGGCCTGCGTCACCGCAAGGGCCTTCCGGTCCGCGGTCAGCGCACGCATACGAATTCGCGCACGCGCAAGGGCCCGCGTAAGGGTCAGCTGCGTCGCGTTGGTCCTGCTCCGAGCGCCGGCGCCAAGCCGGCGGGCGCGTAGTCGAGGGAATTGACGAATGGCAAAGGTTGCGAAGAAGAAGACCAAGAAGAACGTCCAGAGTGGCATCTGCCATATCCAGTCGACGTTCAACAACACGATCGTGACGATCACCGATGTCTCGGGGAACGTCGTGTCGTGGTCGTCGGCGGGCGTGCGCGGCTTCAAGGGCTCGCGCAAGTCGACGCCGTTCGCGGCGCAGCTCGCCGCCGAGGACGCCGCCAAGAAGGCGATGGACCACGGCATGCGCTCGATCTCGGTCTACGTGAAGGGCCCCGGCTCGGGTCGCGAGTCGGCGCTGCGCGCGTTGCAAGCGGCGGGGTTCAAAATCTCGCTCATCCGTGACGTCACCCCGATTCCGCACAATGGCTGCCGGCCGCCCAAGCGCCGCCGCGTTTGATCGACTGTTGATCTAAGGGACAAAGACGATATGGCTCGTTATACCGGACCTGTTTGCCGCCTCTGCCGTCGCGAGGACATGAAGCTCTTCTTGAAGGGCGATCGTTGCTACACCGATAAGTGCGGCTTCGAGCGCCGCGCCTACGCCCCGGGCCAGCACGGCCAGGCGCGCCGGCGCAAGCTGTCGAACTACGGCGAGCAGCTGCGCGAGAAGCAGAAGGTCAAGCGCATCTACGGCATCGCGGAGCGTCAGTTCCGCGGTTATTACTACAAGGCGCTGCGCTTGAAGGGCGTCACCGGCGAGAACCTCCTCGTGCTGCTCGAGCGGCGCATGGACAACATCGTCTACCGGCTCGGCTTCGCGTCGGACCACGCCGAGGGGCGGCAGCTCGTGCGTCACGGGCACTTCCTCGTCAACGGCAAGAAGGTGAACATCCCGTCGTACCTCGTGCGCGCAGGCGACACCGTGACCGTCCGCGAGAAGTCGCGCAAGGTCAAGCGCATCGAGGAGTCGCTCGGCGCGGTCGACCGTCGTGGCGTGCCGCAGTGGCTCGAGCTCGACAAGGAGAAGTTCGAAGGTCGCATCAAGGGGATGCCGGCGCGTGAAGACTTCACGATGCCCATCCGCGAGCAGCTGATCGTCGAGCTTTACTCGAAGTAAGAACAAACATTGGCAACAAACGGTCCGGCTGTGCCGGGCAACCGTTCATTCACCCAAACAGGAGCACCACGCATGGCGACCGCCTCGAACCCGGCAGTGTTCGCGAAGAATTGGCGAGACCTCATCAAGCCGAAGACCCTCGACATCGAGAAGGAAACTCTCGGTGATATGTACGGCAAGTTCAGCTGCGAGCCGCTCGAGCGTGGATTCGGGACGACGCTCGGCAACAGCCTGCGTCGCGTGCTCTTGTCGTCGCTGCAGGGCGCGGCGATCACCGCGGTGAAGATCGACGGCGCGCTGCACGAGTTCCAGACGCTGCCGGACGTCGTCGAGGACGTGACCGACATCGTCCTGAACCTGAAGGAAGTCCTCCTCAAGATGGAGGACCCGAAGCCGAAGGTCATCCGTCTCGACAAGGAAGGCGAGGGCAAGGTCACGGCGGGCGACATCTCGGTCGTCGACGGCGTGAGCGTCCTCAACCCCGAGCAGCCGATCGCGACGCTGGCGCGCGGCGGCAAGCTGCACATGGAGCTCCTGGTGCAGATGGGCCGCGGCTACGTGCCGGCCGATCGCAACAAGACGGCGACCATGTCGGTGGGGACGATTCCGATCGACGCGCTGTTCGCGCCGGTCAAGAAGGTCAACTACATCGTCACGCACGCCCGCGTCGGGCAGCAGACGGACTTCGACAAGCTCACCATCGAAGTGTGGACGGACGGCTCGGTCACGCCGGAGGACGCGGTGGCGTTCGCGGCGAAGATCTTGAAGGACCAGCTTTCGATCTTCATCAACTTCGAAGAGACGGAAGAGCCGGTCGAGGAGACGGTCTCGGAAGAGGCCGCCAAGATGAACGAGAACCTCGACAAGTCCGTCGACGAGCTCGAGCTCTCGGTGCGCTCGGCCAACTGCTTGCAGAACGCCAACATCCGCTATATCGGCGAGCTCGTGCAGAAGACCGAAGCCGAGATGCTGAAGACGAAGAACTTTGGGCGCAAGTCGCTCAAGGAGATCAAAGAAATCCTCGCCGAGATGGGGCTGTCGCTCGGCATGAAGCTCGACGGCTGGGTGCCGCCGACGATGCGCGGCAAGGCGTAAGCCGAGAGCCGCGGAGAGCTGGAACATGCGCCATCAGAAATCGGGTCGGAAGTTTTCGCGCAAGTCGGGGCCACGCCACGCGCTGTTGTCGGGGCTGGTCACGTCGCTGATCGAGCATGAGCGGATCAAGACGACGGATCCGAAGGCCAAGGAGCTGCGCAAGGTGGCCGAGCGGACCATCAGCTGGGCCACGTCGGTGGGCAGCCTCGTCGGTAACGACAAGGCGGACGCGGCGGACAAGGCGCGCATCGTTCATGCGATGCGGCAGGCGCAGCGGATCGTCAAGCACAAGCCGACGCTGCAGAAGCTGTTCGAGGAGATCGGGCCGCGCATGGTCGGGCGCGCGGGCGGCTTTCTGCGCATCATGAAGCTCGGGTACCGTCACGGCGATGCGGCGCCGGTGTCGATCGTGGAGTTCGTCGATCGTGTCGAGCCGTCGGATGAGGCCGAGGCAGCGCCGGAGGGCGACGAGAAGCCGGCGAAGAAGTCGTCGAAGGCGAAGGCCGAGAAGCAGGAGGCCGCGCCGGCCAAGAAGAAGGCTCCGGCGAAGAAGAAGTCTGACGACGCCGACGAGAAGCCGGCGGCAAAGAAGGCGAAGGCGAAGAAGAAGGACGAATAGTCCGACTGGTTGGGAATTCGAAGGGCTCCGTCGGAAGACGGGGCCCTTTTTTTTGCCCATTTTTTGCGGTGACGGCGGAGTGCGAGTCCAATCGGGGCGTGGGTGTCTTGATTGGGCTGACGGTGGCGTGCGCGGCGGCGCTGGTCCTCATGCGCAAGCAGGCGCGGGCGCGCGCGCAGACGGCGGGGATGCGGGTCGTCGGGCGGTTGGGGCTGGAGCCGCGGCGATCGATCTATCTGGTCGAGGTCGGCGGGCGCTGCTTCATGGTCGGCGTCGGCGACGGGCCGATGACGATGCTCGGCGAGGTCGAGGCGCCCTCGATTGGGGCGAGCGCGGCGGCGACGGCGCTGAAGGCGGTGTCGTGAAGGCCGTCGACTTCGGCGCGTGGGCGGCGGTGCTGTTGGCCGTGCCGTTCGCGATCGTGGTGGCGACGGCGTTTCTGAAGTTTGCGGTGGTGCTGGCGATCCTCAGGCGCGCGTTCGGCGGCTCGGCGGTGCCGCCGGCGTCAGTGGCGGTGGGGCTGGCGCTGTTGTTCGCGCTGTTCGTGACCGCGCCGGTGGCGCAAAAGGTGTGGGCGGCGGCGGAGCCGTCGTTGCAGAAGGGCGACGCGGTCTCGGTGGCGACGGCGGCGGGCCGCGCGGCGGAGCCGGTGCGCGCGTTTCTAGCGGCGCACGCGCCGGCGCGCGAGCGGCAGAGCTTCCTCGAGCTGCAGAAGCAGCTGCGACCGCCGGCGGAGCGCGATGCCGTCGGTGAGAATGATCTGGTGGTGCTGGCGCCGGCGTTCGCCACGGCGGAGCTGAAGAGCGCGTTCGCGATCGGCTTCCTCTTGTTCCTGCCGTTCCTCGTGATCGAGCTTCTGGTGTCGACGGTGCTGACGTCGCTCGGGATGACTTCGCTGGCGCCGGAGCTGGTGTCGCTGCCGTTCAAGCTGCTCCTGTTCGTGCTCGCCGACGGGTGGCATCTTTTGTTTCGCGGGCTGGTGCTCGGGTACACATGACGGCGACGGCAAATGCGTTGCGCGAGGCGCTCCTGCTCGTGCTGGTGCTGGCGGCGCCGCCGCTCGTGGCCGTCTTCGGCGTCGGCCTCGCGTCGGGCGTGCTGCAGGCGGTGACGCAGGTGCGCGAGCGGTCGTTGTCGACGGTGCCGCGGATCGTGGCGGCGCTGGTGGCGCTGGCGCTGGCGGGGCCGTGGATCGCGATGCGGCTGGAGGCGTTCCTGCGCGCGGTGCTGGAGGCGGTGCCGGCGCTCGGACGATCGTGACCGCCGGCGCTGCGACGCTGTTGGCGGCGGCGCGGATGGGGCCGTTGGCGCTGGTGGCGGCGCCGTTCGGGCGCGCCTGGGGCGCGCGCACGATCGTCGGCGCGCTGATGACGGCGGCGGTGGTGCCGTTCGTGATGGCGCAGCCGGCGGCGGCGGGCGGCGCGTTGCCGTCGGAGATCGTGGTCGGGCTGCTGCTCGGCCTGGTGGCGGCGCTGCCGTTCGCCGCGGCGGAGGCGGCGGGCGCGCTCGTCGACGCCGGCGTGCATCCGTGGCGGGCGCGGCGCGGTGAGCGCGGGCCGGTTGCCGATGCCTACTTCTTGTTCGCGCTGGCGCTGTTTGCCGTCGCCGACGGGCCGCGGCTCGTCG
>DASXOU010000818.1:0-2385 GCA_036494045.1 Polyangia bacterium
GAGCGCGAGCTTTCGGCGGCGCAGCGACGGCCGCAGCCGGTGGCGTCCAACGGCCACGGCGACATCGAGGAGATCAAACGCAAGGCGGAGGAGGCGTACAGCGGCATCAACGACGCCCTTTCGGAGCTGCGCACCAACATCCTATTGGCCAAGGACCTCGTCGCCGAGCATGGGCGCGCGGTCCCCGACGCCGACGCGGCGCGCACGTTGGAGGACGCCATCAACGTCTCGGTAGACCGGACCGAAGACGCCAAGGGTCTCCTGCGCGCGCTGCGCGAAGTGATCGAGAGCTGAGCGAAAAACGATGGCGATTGCGAGCGCGACGGAAGCGGAAGATCTGATCAAGGCCCGATATCCGATCCTCGCGGTCGTGTCGTCGGAGGAGGCGCGCGTCGAAGAGGCGCTCAGGCAGATCGCGCTCCGGCGCGAGCGCGTGCTGGCGGCGTGGTCGATCACGCGCGGGTTCGTCAAGCTGCAGGGCGAGTTTCGCGGCGGCGACGTGCGCGATCCGATCAAAGCGCTCGATCACATCGCCGGCATCGAGGGCAAGGGGCTGTTCGTACTGCGCGACTTCCACGCCTACGTCGACAATCCGACGGTGGTGCGCAAGCTGCGCGATCTGGCGCACGACCTCAAGAAGTCGCAGAAGAACGTGATCCTGTTGTCGCCGGTCTTGAAGATTCCGCCCGAGCTCGAGAAGGAAGTGGCGATCATCGACTGGGATCTGCCGGACCGCGCCGAGATCGACGGCATCGTCGGCAAGCTCTTGCAGGAGCTGCCCGTCGGCGTCGAGCCGGGGCCAGCGGGCGATCCGCAGGGGCGCGAGCGCATCGTCGAGGCGGCGCTCGGGCTCACCTACGTCGAGGCGGAGAACGTGCTCGCCAAGTCGATCGTGCGCAACAAGACGTTCGACATCCCGACGATCCTGAGCGAGAAGAAACACATCATCCGCAAGTCGGGGATCCTCGAATATTACGAGGCGCAGGAGTCGCTCGACGAGATCGGCGGGCTCGAGACGCTCAAGACGTGGCTGCAAAAGCGGCGCGGCGCGTTCACCTCGAAGGCGCGCGACTTCGGGCTGCCGCTGCCCAAGGGCATCCTGCTCATCGGCGTGCCCGGCTGCGGCAAGTCGCTGACGGCGAAAGCGGTGGGCGCGGCGTGGCAGATGCCGCTTCTGCGGCTCGACGTCGGCAAGATCTTCGGTGGCCTCGTCGGCGCGTCGGAAGAGAACATTCGCAAGGCGCTCAAGACCGCCGAGGCGATCGCGCCGGCGGTCCTGTGGCTCGACGAGATGGAGAAGGGATTTTCCGGCACCGGCTCGTCGAACATGTCGGACGGCGGCACGACCTCGCGCGTGTTCGGCACGTTCGTGACCTGGATGCAGGAGAAGACGTCGCCGGTGTTCGTGATCGCGACGGCCAACGACGTGCGCGCGCTGCCGCCCGAGCTCATGCGCAAGGGGCGCTTCGACGAGATCTTCTTCGTGGATTTGCCGTCGCGCGAGGAGCGCAAGACGATCGTCGAGATTCACCTGAAGAAGAAGCGGCGCGATCCGGCGGCGATCGACCTCGGCAAGATCGTCGACGCCACCCCGGAGTTCTCGGGCGCCGAGCTCGAGCAGGTAGTGGTGTCGGCGCTGTACGACGCGTTCGACGGCGGCATCGACGTTGCCACCGACGGGCTGGTCGCCTCGGCGCGCGAGATCGTGCCGCTCGCCGTGACCATGAAAGAGGGCATCGACACCATGCGGCAGTGGGCGCAGACGCGCGCGCGGCCGGCGTCGGTGCATCCGGAAGCGGCGAAGCGCGATCGCTTCAAGGTCGAGGTGTAGCGTGTCGCATTTCACGAAGGTGGCGACCAAGATCAACGACCTCGTGGCGCTGCGAAAGGCGCTCGACCAGCTCGGTTGGAAATACAAGTACGACGAAGCGGGTGTCGAAGTGCGCGGCTGGCGCGGTCAGACGATGAAAGCGGACATCGCCATCGACATGGGCAAGTACGACGTCGGCGTGGTCAAGCAGGCCGACGGCACCTACGCGCTCGAGGCCGATTGGTGGGGCGTGGAGACGACCAAGGGGCTCAAGGAAGAAGAGGTCGTCAACGAGCTCAACGCCAAGTACGCCTATCAGCGCGTGGTCGCCGCCGTCGAGGCCGAGGGCTACACGATCGACACCAACGCGGTACAGAAGGACGGCACGGTGAAGCTCACCGTCAGTAAGTGGGAGTAACGACCATGGCCGAGAAGAAGGAATTGGAGATCACGATCGGCCCCGACGGCGAGGTCCAGGTGCTGGTCAAATGCATCAAGGGCGCCAGCTGCACCGAGGAGACCAAGTTTCTCGAGGAGGCGCTCGGCAACGCCGTCGAGTCGCGCGAGCTGACCGA
>DASXOU010000819.1:0-11865 GCA_036494045.1 Polyangia bacterium
CGACGACCAATTGGGTGAGCTGTGCGGCGCGCTCGCCGGCCAGGCCGACCTGACCGCGGCGATCCCCGACCTGCTCGGCTCCGGCGCGCTCACCTGGTTCGTCGAAATCACGAGCGACGATCCGGCGCTGCGCGACGATCCCACCGTCGGCGTCCGCTTCATCGACGGCGACTCCACGGCCGAGATGGGCGCGCTCCTCGTCGGCGGCGCGCTCTCCTCGAATCCCGACGCGCTCACCCACGATCCGGCGTCGGCGACGCTGCACTTGCCGCTCTTCCGCCACGCCGATCCGCTGACGCTGCCCGCGATCGGCCTCGAGATCACGTTGCGCGCCGACGGCAGCGGCTTCGCCGGCGAGCTGCACGGCGCCTTCCCCGCCGACAGCGACGTGCCGCCGACCTACGCCGGCTTGACGCAGATGATCGCCGCCAACCCGCAAGAGTTTCCGTTTCTGTGGCGAATCCTCGACACCGACCACGACGGCGCCATCAGCTTCGACGAGTTCGCCGACAACGACTTCATCCAGACCCTCATGGCGCCCGACGTCCAGCTCACCGACGGCCACGGCGACTGGGCCCCCCATCGCAACAAGACCCAGCGCGACTCTCTCTCGTTCGCCCTCGAGATCCACCTGTCGCCTTGCCCGAGCGGCGACTGCCGCACGCCGCCGGCCGACAGCTGCCAAGACCGCGTGCTCGACGGCGACGAGACCGACGTCGACTGCGGCGGCTCGTGCCTGCCCTGCCCCGGCGCGGCGCGCTGCACCGTCGCCACCGACTGCCAGAGCCAACAGTGCGCGTCGGGCGCCTGCGCGCCGCCGAGCTGCAGCGACGGCGTGCAAGACGGGGCCGAAACCAGCGTCGATTGCGGCGACGGCTGCCCGCCCTGCGCGTAGCTTACGCCGCTGCCGCGAACAGCCCCTCGACCACCTGCTGCGCGATCGGGTGATACGTCGCGCGCACCCGCGCGAACAGCGCCGCCGCCCGCGCTCGCGGCTCGCCGCCGCGCGCGATCATCGCGCCGTAAAGCGGCCGCAGATACTTCATGCGCCCGACCTTCGCCAGCACCTCCTCGACGCGCGGCACGACCGCGTCGTAACCCGACGCCAGCGCCAGCCCCAGCCACGCCACCAGCACCTCGTAGTTCCCCGACTTCGACAACGAATAGGCGCCGTCGAGCGCCGCGCACTTGTCGTACGGCCGCGGCAGCGACTCGAGGAACAGCTCCCACTCGGTCGGCCCCCAATGCATCGTCATGCGCGAGGGCGGCACATCGCCCTGCCCCGCCACCGACTCGACCAGCTCCAGCATCGCGGCGCGCACCACCGGCGCGTTCGCCGGCAGCCCCGGCCCGTCGAGCCACGCGCGCGCGTCGACCTTGTCGGCCGCGCCCGGCAGCTCGCGCTCGACGAGCCGCAGAAAGTCGTCGCTGTCGATGGCGCTGAAGCGGAACTCGCTCACGTACGCGCGCAAGAAGCGATCGAACGCCGCGCGCCCCGCCGCCTCCTCGATCGCGCGCAGAAACAGGTAGCCCTTCTCATACGGCACCTCGGAGAAGACCTCGTCGGGGTCGATCCCGTCGAGCCGCGTGCGCAGCTTGGTCAGCTCCGGCCGCGCCACGAAGCGCGCGAACGCCTCGTCGAGCGAGCGCCGCCCCAGCGCCGCCTGCAGCGCGCATTTCTCGACGCCGTAAAGCGCCTCGACGATGCGCCGCTCGGCGAACACCGTGAACCCTTCGTTGAGCCAGAAGTGCTCGGCCGAGGCGTTCGACACCAAATTTCCCGTCCACGAATGCGCCAGCTCGTGCGCGACCACGCTCACGAGCGAGCGATCGCCGGCCAACAGCGTCGGCGTGAGAAACGTCAGCCGCGGATTCTCCATGCCGCCATAGGGAAACGACGGCGGCATGGTCAGGATGTCGAAGCGCTCCCAATCGTACGCGCCGAACAGGCGCTCCGCCGTCGTCAGCATGTCATCGACGCCGGCGAACTCCCACGCCGCCGCGTCGACCAGCGACGGCTCGGCCCACACGCGCGAGCGCGGCCCGACGTCGCGCGACTCCAACTCCCCGACGGCGAATGCCAGCAGATAGGGCGGGATCTTCTGCGGCATCGTCCAGCGGACGGCGCCCGCCGCACTTCCGCGATCGGCCGCGGCCATGAGCACGCGCAACGGCGCCGGCGCGCGCAGCGTCGCGTCGTAGGTGATGCGCACGCGCGGCGTATCCTGCAGCGGCACGAGCGAGCGCGCGTGAATCGCCTGGCACTGCGAGAACAGGAACGGATGCACGCCGCCCGCCGTCTGCGCCGGCGTCAGCCACTGCAGCGCCGACGCGTTCGGCGCCGTGCGATAGCGAATCCGCACCCGCCGCGCCGCGCCCACCTGCACGCGCAGCCGCGCGCCCAGGATCGGCTCCGGCGCCGCCAGCTCGAAGCGCAGCGGCGTCGCGCCGTCGTCCACCGCTTCGATCGTGAGCTCGCGCGTATCGAGATCGACGGCGCCGCCGCCGTCGCCCGCGCCGCCGAGCTCGAGCGTCGCCGTGCACGCGAGCGTGCGCGCCGTAAAATCCACGTCCACGTCCCACGTCAGATGCTCGACGGTCGCCTGCGCGTCGTCGGCATACGAGTGCGGATCGCGCCTCATCGCCGCACGTCCCACATTTTGATCACGCGCGCCTCCACGAACAGCTTGCCGCTCAAGATCGGCCGCCCGCCGTACGCATTCAAGAACGTATCGGTCACGAAATTCAACGTCCCCGATGCACCGACAGAAAAATCGAGCGGCCCCAGGCTGACCGCGCGCCGCGTGTATCCGAGCGTGAGCGCGCCGACCCAATCGGGCGCGTTCGGATCCATCGGCAACGGGTTCACGCGCAGCTCCGCCGGCGTGCGCTGTAGGATCTCGAGCCGCCCCCACAGCGCGTTGTCCCAATCGGTGAACAGCACCTCGCCGGTGATCGCATCGAGCCACGGCGTCGCGTCGTAGTTGCTGACGCCGCCCCAGATGAGCGTCACGTGCGCGCGCCAATCGAGCGGAAGGTTCCAACGCGCATACGCCGACAGCGACGCGCGCATCACCGGATCCGCCATTGTCGACGATGGACCCGTGCCCTCCGGATCGTGCACATAAGCCAGCGACGCCGCCACCGTGTAGTGCCGTCCGAGCTGCTGCGACACGCGCGCCGCCACCGAATCGGGCACGCCGATCGGCAGATCGACCGCGTCCGGATCGGGCTCGCGCCCATGAAACGTCGACACCTCCACGATCGTCGACGGCAACGTCAGCGACGCCCCAATCACCGTCGACGAGATGTGCCCCACGTCCTCGCCCACGTGATGCCCGAGCGGCGCGTCCGGATTCACCGTCCCGGTCGCGCGATGCATGAACGCAATCGGCCCATCGGTCGATTCACCGCGCGGCGCGAACCAGACGCGCACGATGCGCAGCTTCGTCGTCCACAGCGACATCACGTCGGTCAACGTGAGGCCCATGAGCGGTGACGAGTGCGGATGTTGCGCGTCGACGAACGGCACGCCCTCGGAGTTGTCCTCGCCCACCTGAAACGGCAGCGGATATCCCGAATAGGGAAAGGTCCAACGCTCGGCCGTCAGCATCGTGTCGAGCTCGAGCCGATTCCAGCGCGCCAGATCGACGCCGAGGTCGAGCATCAGCCAATTGGGCGCCACCAGCTCGTGCGCGCTGCGCGTCCCCGACACGCCAACGTCGGCCAAAAAGATCGCGCCCATGATCATCGCGCGAAAATTTCCGCGCGCCGCCGGCCGCGGCAGACACATCGACATGGCGAACGACCAGTACTCGCTCGCCGAGCACTGGTCCGCCGAGGTCATCATGTCCCAGTGCTCGGCGTTGCCCATCTGGGCTTTCGCCGTCGACGCAACGCCGAGCACGAAGAGCGCCGCCAGCGCGGCCGACTTCACTGAGCGTCGGTCGCCTTGAGCAATCCGAGATCGAGCTTCTTCGCCTGCGCCAGGCGCGGCGCGATGTCGTCCCAGTTCCAGACGTTCCAGATCGCGTCGAAGAACTTGCCCTTCTCGTTCAAGTACTGCAGGTACCAGGCGTGCTCCCACGCGTCGAGCACCATGATGGGCACGCCGCCCATCGTGTTCTCCGACTGGTGATCGTGGATCTGCACCGTGTGCAGGCGCTTGGCCAGCGGATCCCACTGTAGCGCGGCCCAGCCCGAGCCCATGATCGTCATCGCGCACTGGGTGAACTGCGCCTTGAACCCGGCGAACGACCCGAAGTCCTTCTTGAGCTGCTCGGCGAGCTCACCCGTCGGCTCGCCACCCTTCTGCGGCGCCAGGTTCTGCCAGAACAGCGAGTGCATCACGTGCCCCGAGAGGTGAAAGCCGAGCTGCTTCTCGAGCGACGCGATCTTGGCGAAGTCGTTCTTCGCGCGCGCCTCTTCGAGCCCTTCGATCGCCTTGTTCGCGCCGGTGACGTAGCCGGCGTGATGCTTGTCGTGGTGCAGCTGCATGATCTTGCCGCTGACATGCGGCTCGAGCGCACCGTAGTCGTAGCGAAGCTCTGGAAGTGTGTATTTGGCCATGGCGGGCATCATAGTCCGCCCGCGGGAAGGTTCAAGCGGGTGCTAGCTGCAGCTTCCGATTTCCTGCGCGCCCGCGTACTGCTTCGTCGAGAACGAGCCGCACGAGGTGCCGCCCGTGCACTGACCCGACACGCCGACGTAACAGAACTTCTCGCACTCGTTGACGACGCTGAAGATGCTGACGCAGCCGTAGCCGGGCGAGCACTTGGTGTCGTCCGGCTCGCTCGACGTCGTGCAGTCGTCGCCCTGCACGCCCGTCCCCGCCGGGCCGAGGCAGGTCGACACCTTGCCGTTGGCCGACGAGTTGGGCACGCAGCCGACGCTCGGCCCGCACGGCGAGAAGCCGCCCGTCGACGACGTAGGGTTCGTCGGATCGCAGAACTGCGTGCACACGTTCATGCCGGTGATCGCCGTGCCCGCCGAGTTGTCGACGCCGACGCAGGCGCGATACGACCCGGGACAATCGGTGGTGGTGCCGCAGAACGGCATGCACACGCCGTTGACGCAGCTACGCCCCTTGGCGCACTGCGAGTCGCCGTTGCCGGTGCAGTTGTTGTAGTCGCCGGTCGTGCCCGACGGCGCGCACGACGCCGCGAACGTGGTCGTGTTCTCGACGTTGCAGTTCTGCGTGCCCGTGCAGCCGCACTGCGGCCAGATGCCGCACGTCGAGGCCGGCACGTTGAGCGTGCACATCGGCACGACCACCATGTCGGCCGGCTTCGCCATGTCGGCCGGCATCGCCAGATCGGGCGCCATCGCCATGTCCTGCGTCGCAACGCCGCCACCACCACCGCCGCCGCCCGCGCCGGCGTTGCCGCCGCCACCACCGACGCCGCCGGTGCCGCCGCCGCCGCCGGCCATGTCGCCGACGCCGTTGCCGCCGGTGCCGTCGCTGCTCAGGTCGGGCGACGAGTTGCCGATCGGATCATTCGTCGCGTTCTCGGGCGACGCACATCCGACGACGAAGGCCACAGCGACGACACACGCAGTTTTCACGGCGACGCTCCTGCTACTTCAACTGGCGCGGAGCGTACAGAATCGTGTGCGAAAAGTCATCCCCTCGTCGAGGGAGGGCGAATAAGTTGGATGCGGCGATTGCCCCGCACTGCGGACGAAAGGTTGCGTTCCCGTCGAGAAACCCGCGGGAGACTAGAACTTGTCGATCAACAGGTCGCCGAGATCCTTCTGGTCGATCTTGCCGAACCAGATGCTCCACGTCGCCTTCATGAACTCTTCGCCCGGCACCGTCGCCGAGCCGGCCGGGCTCGTGATGGTCGTGGCCTTCCGGGCCGCGTCGTACTTGATGGTGACCGAGTCGCCTTCCTTGAGCTCCTTCGTGATCGAGTCGACGAACGGCCCGATCTTGGCGGCGTCGGCGTAGCCGTTCTTGGCGTAGGCCTCGCGCAGCGCGTTGCGGATCTTCTCCGCGTCGACGGTGCGCAGCATCTTCCAGTGAATGCGCTTGTCGACGTCGGCGTCGATGACCGCCTGCTTCGACTTCTGCGGCGGCAGATCCTTCATCGCGTGATCGATCGCGTAGACCTTGATGTTGATGAACGCGATCTTTTTGTAGCGGATGCCGTCGCCGGTGTGAAAAAAGCCGTCGTTGCCGCGCTCGAGCGCGGCGGCGGGCGTGGCCAGGACGGCGATGGCGGCGACTGCGAGCAGCGTACGCATGGAATCCTCCCGCCCGCCGCCTACTACAAATCGCGCGCCACTTTTCGGGCCGCGAAATCATTGAATGAGCATTCAGTCAGTGGGGCAGGATTCCCCAAAGTGGCTGGAACATCAGTCACCTACGCCGCTTGCACGCGACGATAGCGGCGTAGGCGCGGGCACAAACCTTTCAGCGCGCGAGTCAGCGCGCGAGCAGCTCGACGAGGTGCCGGACCAGCTGCGCGGCGTCGACGGGCTTGGGCAGATGGCGGTCGTAGCCGGCGTGGCGCGCCAGCCGCGCATCCTCTTGCGATGCGTACGCGGTCAACGCCAGCGCGCGCAGAAATCCGCCGCCCTTTTGCCCGAGCGCACGCACCCGCAGCATGAGCTCGTAGCCGTCGGCGCCGGGCATGCCGATGTCGCTGACCAAGACGTCGGGGCGCCAGCTCGACACCAGCGCCAGCGCCTCGGCGACCGAGCCGGCGGCGCGCACCTCGGCGCCGTGCCGCTCGAGGATCGCGCACAGGACCGCGCGCGCGTCGGCCTCGTCATCGACGGCGACGATGCGCACGCCGGCGAGCGGCGGCGAGGTGTCGTCGGTGGGCCCGCTCGCCGCTCTCAAGGAGAAGCGCGCCCTGCCGCCGTCGACCTCGAGCACGGTGCCGTGCAGCGCCAGCAGCCGATCGACGAGCCGTCGCGCCACGCCGGCCGGCGCGTGCTCTTCGGCGAGCGGCCCGGCGACGGCGATGCGCGCGCCGCCCGCCACCTCCTCGACGTGGATCTCGACGACGCCGCGATCGGGCGCCGCGCGCACCGCCGCGAAGGCCAGGAGGCGCACCACCTGCTCGAGCCGTTGCGGATCGGCGGCCACCGCGCCGACGCGCGGATCGACGGTGCGCTCGATGAGCACGCCGCGTTCGCCGGCGGCGGCGGCGAGCTTGAGCTCGTCGATCGCGTCGGCGACCGCGCGTCCGGGATCGACCGAGCGCACGCGCAGCTGCAGCTGGCCCGCGCCGGCGCGCGCCAGGTCCAAAAGGTCGTCGAGCAGCTTGGCCTGCAGGCGCGCGTTGCGCTCGATCGTCTCCAGCGCCGCCCGCCGCTGCTCTTCATCGGCGTCGCTCGTGCGCAAGATTTGCACCCAACCGAGGACCGCGTTGAGCGGCATGCGCAGCTCGCGCGTGGCCTCCTCGAGCAGCGCCGTCCAGTCGTCTTCGCGCGCCGCGGCCATCGTCGCCAGCATAACCCGGCCGCGGCGGGTCGTCACTCGCTTATGCGAAGAAGCGCGGCGCGGCCAGCGCCAGCGGCAGCGCAGCGACGGCGCCATAGGCGACGTGCGACGCCAAGCTGGTGGCGTTCTTGGCCAGCGGCACGCGATGCGCCGGCGGCATCAGGCCGAGCGCCGGCAGCCAGCCCTCGTAGCCGACGAGCCAGACCAGCGCGCCGAGCGCAGCGCCGGCCGCGAGCGTGCGCGGCGCCGAGCGCAGCCCGAGCACCCCCGACAGCGCGGCCAGGCCCATCGGCCAGACCAGGCCGTACGACCATTGCAATCCTTGCGCAGCGCGACTGTGCATTTTCGGCGAGAGCTTCCCCACGATCCGCTCGCCCTGCTGTACCATGAAGTGTCCTGGGTCCTCTTTGGGCTCCGCCGGCTGCAGCCGCTCCGGAAGCCGCTCGGCCAGCGGCTGGGCTCGGGTGAGCAGGTAGGTCGCGGCCATACCACCGACGGCACCGGCGGCGAGCTTGACGAACAGATTGCGCATGAGGGTGTGCTCCTTCCTTGCCCCCTCAAGGTAGGTCGATGCGTACTCCGAGCATTCCTTGCCGCATCGGAGAGAACTTTTTTGCCCATTATGGGAAAAGCCTGTGTATCGAAACGTCACATAGGAACTCGTTTTCCACGGGCTTGCAGGCTTCCATCGCGGCCCTAGGTCGCCCGCCGAGCAGGCACGCCGACTGCACATGGGGGCCTCCGAGAAAGGGAGACCGCCATGGCGCTGACCAAGACGACCACCTCCAACGCGACCTTGTCCCTCGAAGAAGAGCAGCAGCTCTCTCGACGCTGGATGAAACAGTCCGACGCGCGCGCGCTCGCCAAGCTGATCCATGCGCACCTCGGCCTGGTCATCAAGATCGCCACCGAGTTCCGTAACTCGGGCCCGGCGATGGAGGACCTGATTCAAGAAGGACACGTGGGCCTGACCATCGCGGCGCGCCGCTTCGATCCGACGAAGGCGACGCGCCTGGCCACCTACGCCACCTACTGGATCCGCGCCTGCATGATGGAGTTCGTGGTGCGATCGCACGGTCCGGTGCGCATCGGCACCACGCGCTCGCAGCGCAAGATCTTCTTCGGCCTCGGCCGCGCGCGGCGCCGCCTCGAGCGCGAGGGACAGTCGGCCTCGGCGACCGAGCTGGCGCGCCTGCTCGGCGTGCCGGCGGAGGACGTCGAGCACATGGCGACGCGGCTGTCGGGCCACGACGTCTCGCTCGACGCCCCGCGCAGCATCGACGACGAGCGGCGCCAGTCGAACATGCTGGCCACCGACGGTCCGTCGCAGGAAGACATGTACGCCGACAGCCAGGAAGAGGACTCGCGCAAGGCGCTGCTCTCGGCGGCGCTGACCAAGCTCGACCCGCGCGAGCGCGCCATTTTGAAGGCGCGCCACATGAGCGCGCGGCCGATGACGCTCGGCGCCCTCGGCAAGCGCTTCGGCATCTCGCGCGAGCGCGTGCGTCAGCTCGAGCTGCGCGCCGTGGCCAAGCTGCGCAACTGGTGCAACGGTGGCGCCGTGATCGACGGGCGCCACGCCTTCCAGCTGCCGGACGGCGAGCTCGTCCGCGCGGCCGCGTGAGGAGGACAACGTGAGCGATGCTCTTTCGATCCTGATCGTCGACGACGACGCCACCAACCTCGAGTACCTGAGCGCGCTCGTCGAGGCGCTCGGCTACACCGCCGAGACCGCCTCGAGCGGACGCGCGGCGCTCGAGCGGTTGGCGCAGCCGCCGCGCCCCGACCTGGTGGTCGTCGACGTGGTCATGCCCGAGCTCGACGGCATCGAGACGCTGCGCCGCTATCGCGCCGGCGGCGGCAAGGCGCCGGTGGTGATGTGCTCGGCGCTCGACGAGTCGGAGACGGTGGTCAAGGCGATGCGCTCGGGCGCCACCGACTACATCACCAAGCCGTTCAACCCCGAGGAGCTGCGTGAGATCCTGGAGCGCGCCGCCGGCGTGTCGGGCAAGGCGCAAGAGGTGGCCGTGCCGACGGCGCCGCGCGGCGGGGCGCGTCCTTCGCTCGGCGAGGCGCCGTCGATGCGCGCCATCGACGAGCTCATCGATCGCATCGCCGACGCCGACGTGCCGGTGCTCATCACCGGCGAATCGGGCGTCGGCAAGGACGTGGTCGCGCGCGAGATCCACGCCCGCTCGGCCCGCGCCGGCCGCGTGTTCATCAAGATCAACTGCGCCGCGCTGCCGGGCGAGCTGCTCGAGTCGGAGCTCTTCGGCCACGAGCGCGGCTCGTTCACCGGCGCCGCCAAGACCAAGCCGGGCCAGTTCGAGCTCGCCGACGGCGGCACGCTCTTTCTCGACGAGATCGGCGAGATGCCGGTGTCGATGCAGGCCAAGCTGCTGCAGGCGCTGCAGGACGGCGAGTTCTACCGCGTCGGCGGGCAGAAGAAGATGAAGGTCGACACGCGCGTCATCGTCGCCACCAACGTCGACCTCGGGCGCGCGATGGCGCGTGGCACCTTCCGCGAGGATCTGTACTACCGCCTCAATGTCGTCGAGGTCGCGATTCCTTCGTTGCGCGAGCGGCGCGAGGACATCCCGCGGCTCATCGAGCACTTCGCCGACAAGTACGGCAAGCGCTACCAGCGGCCGATGGAGCAGATCCCGCCCGAGGTGATGCAGCGCCTCCTCGCCTACGACTTCCCGGGCAACATCCGCGAGCTCGAGAACCTGGTGCGCCGGCTCATCGTGCTGCGCGATCCGCGCTACATCCTCGGCGAGCTACAGGGGCGCACCGTCGCCGTCGCCGAGCCGGCGCCGCCGCAGGCGCAGATCGTCGCCTTCCCGTCGGAGGCGACGATGATGCAGGCGAGCTACGCGCGTCCGTCGACGCCGATGCCGCCACCGCTGGCGGCGCCGATGACCTACGGCTATCCGCCGCAGCCACTTGCGCCCTCGGGCGAGCCGGGCGTCATGCACGTGTCGGTCAGCTACGAGATCCCGAACGCGCCGCCCGGCCAGATCGACGACGACTACACGATCGATCTGAAGGGCCTCGGCCGCAAAGCCGCCGACGCCGCCGAGCGCGAGGCGATCGTCATCATGCTGCGCCACACCGGCGGCAACAAGCGCGAGGCGGCCGAGCGCCTCGGCATCAGCTACAAGGCGATCCTCTACAAGATCCGGGAATTCGGCATCGGGCGGCCGCGCAATCGCCGTCCCGCGCCGGCGCCGGCGCCGGCAGCAACGGCGGAGCTCGAGGTCGAGGTCGAGGAAGCCGACGCCGACGCCCAAGTCGAGAACGCCACGGTCGGCCTGGTCGGCTGATCTCGCAGACGCAGCGTGGTTTTTGTTAGAGTGCCGTCATGGCCGATGACGACGAGTACGCGCTGCCCAAGCCCGAGCCCAAAGAGATCGACGAAAAGCTCTCGCTGCAGCTGAGGCACCTCGCCGAGGACGCGGTCTTGCGCGGCCAACCGAACGGCGACGAGAAGTGCGACAACTGCCTCTATTACATCGACCCCGATCAGAAGATCTCCTATTGCTGGCATCCCAAGCTGCGCATCCTCGTCGGCGGGCAGTGGTGGTGCCAGTGGTGGGAGAAGCAGGAAGAGTAGGCGCGCCATCATGCGCGCGCTCTTCGCTTCGATCCTACTGATTGCCGCCGTTCCGCCGGCACGTGCCGACGACATCGGCGCGCACGCCGCGCGCCTCGTCAAGAGCTCCATCGTCCTCGACACGCACGAAGACGTCCCCTGGGAGCTGCGCGAAAAATGGGCCGACCTCGCCACGCCCGGCGCCACCAAGCACGTCGATCTGCCGCGCCTGCGCGCCGGCGGCGTCGGCGCCGTCTTCTTCGCCGTGTTCACGCCGGGAACGCTCGCCGACAAGGGGCAGGCGGCGCACGTCGCCTTCGAGCTCTCCGACCTGGTCGACCGCGTGGTCGCCGCGCATCCCGCCGACCTGGCCGCAGCCGCGAGCGTCGCCGAGATCCGCGCTGCTCGTAAGAGCGGTCGGATCGCCATTTTGAAGGGGATCGAGGGCGGCCACGCCATCGAGGACTCGCTTGGCCTGTTGCGCCAGTTCTATCGGCTCGGCGTGCGCTACATGACGCTCACGCACACCAACACGAACAATTGGGCCGACTCGCTCGGCAACTTCGCCGATCCCAACTACGACCCGGCCAAATGGCGCAAGCACGGCGGGCTGACCGCGTTCGGCAAGGAGGTCGTCGCCGAGATGAACCGGCTCGGCATGGCCGTCGACGTCTCGCACGTCTCGCCCGACACCCTGCGCGACGTGCTCGCCGTCGGCAAGGCGCCGCCGTTCGCCTCGCACTCGTCGTGCCGCGCGCTCACCGACAACCCGCGCAATCTCCCCGACGAGCAGATCCGCGCCATCGCCGCCGCCGGC
>DASXOU010000820.1:0-19629 GCA_036494045.1 Polyangia bacterium
CGTCGGCGGCGCCCGCGCGCAGCGACCCCGCCAAGGTCGCGGAGCAGCAGAAGTCGCAGAATGACAAGGAACGGAACCCCGGCCCGCCGCAGCAGCACGAGGTCCCCCACCAGCCGCTATCGCCCGACGAGCGCGCCAAGCTCGAGGAGAAGAAAGAGGCGCGCACGATCACGCGCGAGGAGCTGGATCGGCTCGACTGGGATCGGCGCTTCGGCAATAGGCGCGATCGCGGCGTCGATCGCTTCTGGTCCGACGAGCGCAAGGCCCTGAAGGCGGGCAAGCCCGGCACGCGCAACTGGACGCCCGAGCAGAAGGCCGACATCCTCGCCGGCAAGGTGCCCAAGGGCCCCGATGGTCAGCCGATGGAAGGACACCACATGCTCAACGCCATGAGCTACCCCGCGCACGCCGCCGATCCGAAGAACGTCACGGCGGCGACGAGGGGCGAGCACAAGGACAAATGGCACGGCGGCAACTTCCAGAACGAGACGCACGGCCAGCCGCTCAAGCCTGATCACAAGGACGAGTTCTGAAAGCGCGGCCGCTGTCCTTCGGTATCCCTCTCAGTAGCTCAGGTTCAACGAGACGTTGCAGCCGACGCCCGTTCCGACGAGATCGGGCTTGCCATCATTGTTGAGGTCGGCGCCGACGAGACCAGAGAGGCCGCCGTCGAGGAAGAACGTCGTCGCAAACAACGGCATCCCCGCGCTCCCCAAATAAACGCTGACGTTGCCGTTGTTCGCGACGGCGATGTCCTGCAGGTGATCGCTGTTGAAGTCGGCGACCGCGATCGAGCTGACGAAGGTACCGAAGGTTGTGATTCCCGGACCAGACGTGAACGTCCCGTCCCCGTTATTGATGAGAACCTGCAAGGTCGTGCCGTGGCTGAAACCCACGACGATATCCAACTTGGTGTCGCCGTTTGCGTCCACGAGCGCGACGGCCGTGGGGTTCGAGGATGCGGTTCCGACCGAATACGGCGTTCCCGCGTTCATCGCGCCGGTGCCGTCATTCTTGTTCAAGAATACGGTCACCGTGCCATCGGCGTTGTTCGCCACTACCAAGTCCGGCTTACCGTCTGTATTCAGGTTGCCGGAAGCGATTGCTTGTGGCTGCATGCCCGCAGCTACCGTCACGGCCGTCTTGAAGGTGCCAGTGTTCCCGCCGCTATTGATGAGCACGCTGACGTCGCTACTGTCGTGATTTGCCGTCGCGATATCCGCAGCACCGTCGCCGTTGAAGTCAGCCACCGTTGCCGCATAGGGCGTCGTGCCGACTGAATAGGAGGTCCCCGCTCCTAGGGTTCCGCTGCTGTTCAGCATGACGACGATGCTCGACCCACTCGTGGTCACGGCGACGTCGGGTTTGCTGTTTCCATCAAAATCGCCAACCACGAGATTCGTGGACGAAGCGCCTATGGCGTACGTCTTCGCCGCTGCCAGCCCGCCTGCGCCGTCTCCCACGAATACGTCGACGTCTGAGCCCAGCGTGGCAACCGTTGCAACGTCGAGCTTCGAGTCGCCGTCGAAGTCTGCGACGACGACGCCACGGCCAGCGGTAGGTTGAAAGACAGCGCTCCTAAAGGTTCCATCGCCGTTCCCGCGAATAACGGTTACGTCGTTACTATTGATGTTAGGTACAAGAATATCGAGCTTCTTGTCGCCGTCGGTGTTTGCTAAGGCAATCGACGAGGGAGCCGCGCCGCCGGCATATCGAGCCTGGGGCACGCTGAATGTGCCGTTACCCTTGTTGACAAAGACACTGATTCCGCCGGCAATATCCGCGAGCGCGACGTCCGGTATGGTGTCGCCGTTCAAATCGCCGAGCGCGACCGCGGTCGGATACGTTCCCGCGGGGAAGCTGCCATAAGGAACGACGGCGTTCAGGTTCCCCGTGCCATCAGCCTTGTTGATGAGCACGCCGATGTCCCCGGCGGCCGCATTCGCAATGATGACATCCGGAAACTGATCGCGATTGACGTCTCCGACGGCGACCCCGTTAGGATTGCTGCCGGTCGGTCCGGCTGCTAGAGAGGGGAGGCTGGTGAACGCCCCCGATCCATTGTTGAGCATGACCGTGACAGTATTTCCCGACGTGCTCGTTACGATCAGATCGATCGCCTGGTCGTTGTTCATCAAGCCAGTAGCGACGCGTTGCGGAGCGGTGATCGCGTAGTTCGCCGCGGCATTGAGTCCGCCGGTTCCGTCCTTCTTGTTCGTGAGCACCGAAATGTTGTTTGAGCCGGTATTCGTCACGATGACGTCGATTGCGCCGTCGCCGTTCACATCGGCGACGGTCACGTCCGTCGGAGACGTGCCGACGGCGTAATTCGCCGAAGTCGATCCAAACGTGCTGTTTCGAAGGTTGGTCAAGACCGAAACCGTATTCGAGGAGGCGTTTACGACAATCAGCTCGGGATAATGATCGCCGTCGAGATCAGCAGCGGCGATGCCCGATCCGCCGCTGCCGGTCGAGTAGCTGAGCGGTCCTCCGTACTTCCCGGTGCCGTCGTTGAAAAGGACGCTAGCGCCGGATTGATTTGGGACCGCGACATCGGGGGCGCCGTCACCATTGAGATCTGCTACGGCGATCCAGCTCGGTTCTGCGTTCGCCGGAAAAGACAATCCTGCGTTGAACGCAAATAGATGCGGAGGTGGCGCGAGATCCGGTGGTGTGCCACCACCGTCCGTTCCCAAGTCGACGCCGCCGTCCGTTTCCATCGCTGTTGCGAGGTCCGGAAGATGGCCGGTTCGGTAGCAATAACCGTTCGCGGCACACTCATATCCGCTTGGGCAGGCGTGCGAGGGATCCGGATTGCACATCAACGCGCCGTCGTCGGGGAGCGCCGCACAGCCCGAGATCGCCAATACCGAGAGCAGTAGTGCGCGCATTACAGGGCTCCGTTCAGGCCACCGCTGAGAGGTGGTCCGAGGGCGCTGACCGATCGCGGCTGCTCGTGTTTGCGTCCGATAATCCACAGCGTCGTTCCAACGATGAGGGCCGCGCCTCCAACGGTGAATAGCGCGATGTCGGCCGCACGGAGGCTTTGCTGACGCTGATCAGCTTGATAGTCATAAACGTGATCCGCCGGGCTATACGCCTCGTCACCGGCCTGCTTTGAAAGCGCCGCCAACACAGCTCCGCCAGCGATGAGCGCGATTCCACCGGCCCCAAGAGCGATTCCAGCAAGGCGCTTACTCCTTCCGGAATCCCTATGCGCGGGCGGCCTCCTCTCCGCGGCGGCGGGGACTTGCTCGACTCTCGGAGGCGTCGCGGCCGGCGGCGGCGAAGGCGGTGGTGTCTGTCCCTCGGCGGGCTGATTCGCACCCGGCGCTTGCGTTCCCGTCGGCGGTTGTTTCGTTCGCTGCTCTTCAATCGAGTTTTCCATTTCCGCGATCAACTTCTGGACCTCATCGCGCGTCGTCTGCGGCAAAGTCGGGCTCTCCCGCAGATACGCCCGATACGACCGCTGCGCATCGTCGGGGCGCCGGAGCTGGCGCTGGCACTGCGCAATGTTGAATAGGAAAGCCGGGTCATGGCGAACCCGATACCCCATTTCGAACGCCGTCAGCGCCTCGTCATAGTGACCAAGGTTGTAGTTGGTAAGGCCATCGTCATAGAGCTGCTTCGCCTTCGATGTGTTGGCGTCCGCGGCCCGCGCACTGGGCGAGGCAAACGCGAACGCGATGACGGCCGCCAACAGACAACCAGGAAGTCTCATGTCGCAATGTAATCGCATCATCCTCACACCTATCGATCACTCACGGCGTCGACCCCAAACCGAGGCCCTTCGCAGCTTGCGAATCTTACCAGAGCCGCAAACACTCGCCGCGCGTTCGTCGGAGTGGGTTCGATCCAAGATCGTAGAGCATTCGCAATAATCGTCGCAGTGCTCGGTGCCGAAGGAGCCAATCTGCGACGACGCGACCAAGTTCGACATCGGCGCCTACGAAGCGATGTAGCGACTATTTCCTCTTCGTGAAGGTCACGGTTCCGGCGCTGGAGATGCCGCTGAGCGCGCCGTCGCGGAGCGCGAAGCTCATGTTCGTCCATCCTGCGAACGAGCAATCGGAAACGGACCACAGCCCGTGCGCGCCCGCGTACGACGGACCGGCGCCCGAGAAGGTCGCGAGCAGCGTGCCCGGCGCAAGGTCGCACGACGCGCCCGGTGGGCGAACGGCGGTCGTCGCGACGATCTTGTAGGAGCCGTTCGAGCCGGAAATCTTCACGACCGACGGCGCGCCATAGGTCACGTCTCAGGTCGTGTCGTCGAGCGCCAGCGTCGACGGCGCCGCCGCGCCGGAGCTGTCCGCGCGGGCCAGCGAGCAACGAGGAGCGGACGGTCGGGCTCTCTGGCAGGCGTAGACCACGTGCGATCCACATCCATCGACGGTGACGAAATGCAGGCTTCGATTCCGCGCGTCGATGCGGTTGATCTCCTCTTGATGCGTCTGCGTCCAGACGGCCATCCGCGCCGGATCGGCGGCGACATCAGCAGGCGCGGTGCGGACGGCGGGAGCGATGGGAGCGCTCGACGCGGCGGTGACCCGGTCCCTCGGGCACGAGTACTCCGTCACGAAGAGGACACTGGCAGCGGTTGGATAGTCCGAGCTGCAACTTGGACTGGGGTCACACATCTTTTCGGAGCTGCATTCGGCGGGCGAAAGGACGCCATCAGGCGTGTACCCCGCCGAGTAGCAGACCTCGAGATCATGGCTGTTGCAGCCCACGACTTCGTAGGCGCGATGGCCGGCCGCCACAACATTCGGAGGCGGCTGACCGGGGGCCAGAAGGTCAGGTCGCTCGCGAACCAGCGTCGGCTCGCAGCCGTTGTGGTCTTGCATGAATTGCGTGCGCGCCAGGCCGCCCATGAGCCCGCACGCGGGGAGCATCGCGGCAACAATCACGGCGGCGACGATGGACGCGCAGCGGCGAGCCGACTCACGGGTCGTCATGGGTCAGGGAAGCGCGAGGATCTGCTCGACGTAGGGGTACGTCGGGCCCGAGGTGACGTGGATGTAGCGGTTGCCGGCGCCCATGGCTGCGGCGGCAGCGTCGAAGGTGACGGTGGCGTGGCCGTTGGCGTCGGTCATCGTGTTGGCGCTGCCGGCGAGGAAGAAGTCGTCGACCATGAGGTACGCTTGCACCGGCGCGTTGGCTTGCGGCACGTTCATCGCATCGGCGACGGCGATGTCGACGACCAGCGGATCGCCGTCGCTGCGCGGCTCTTCGGCGAGCGTGGCCTGCCACAGCTTGTCGTCGAGCCCGGCGAACTGCGACGCGTCGTCGGCGAGGAGATAGCCGAGCGCCTTGTCGAAGTCGTCGACGTCCTGCGCCTCGGCGGCGATGTCGACCTTGTCGGGCGTGTCTTCGACGGTGTGGTACCAGGGCGAGTCCACCGCCGTCGACGCGGTGGGCACGCCGTTGCGATAGATGCCCTGGATGTCGGTCGGGATGATGCCGCCGAAGATCTGCGGCACGTACTCCATGCCGGCGTAGAGCGGATAGTCGATGCCGAGGTTCGCCGTCTGCAGCGCGGTGTCGAGCGCCGGGAAGTTCGAGCGCGCCAGGCCGAGCAGCGACGACATGATCGCCGAAGGCATCTCGAAGTTCAGCACCGCCAAGATCGGATCGTGCGCGACGATGCGATGCTTGCGCAGATAGTCATAGCCGCCGTAGAGCGCGACCTCTTCGCCGTCGTAGCCGACGAAGACGAGCGTGTAGCGCGGCTTGCCTTCGTTCATGCGCCGCTTGGCGATGGCCAGGAGCGCCGCGATGCCGCCGCCGTTGTCGCACGAGCCCGTGAACCAGGTGTCGTAGTGCGCGCCGAGGACGAGCATGCCGTTCTCGGAGCCTTCGATGCGGCCGATGACGTTCGAGCCCGACGCCGGCTCGGCGTGCGCCTGCACGTCGATGACCGCGTGCACCGTCTGGCCGGCGGCGACGGCGCTCTCGAGGACCTGTCCGTCGGCGTTGCCGATGGTGACGGCGGGGATCGGCCCGAGCGGCGACCAGCCGTCGAAGCGCACGCTGCCGACCTGGATGAGATCGCCGTCGGCGGCCGAGTTGTAGAGCATGGCGACGGCGCCGGCGGCGGCGACGTTCTCGTATTGCGCCGAGCGGTGGTAGCTCATGTCGCGATCGAGGAGCGCGATCTTGCCCTGCAGGTTCACGGCGGCGACTTCCTCGGGATGCGCCTTGCCGCAGTAGACGACGTCGGCGTCGGCGTGGCCGGCGCCCGAGCCTTCGAAGACCTCGAACGTGGGCGACATCGCGCTGCCGGCGACGGTGGCGGTGAACGTCTGCGAATCGACGACGTGGCGCGGGAACTGCCACGACTCCATGTGCACGTCGGCGAGGCCGAGCTTCTGCATCTGCGAGAAGACGTACTCGCCCGCCTGTCGTCCCGGGTCGGTGCCGACGTGCTTGTTGCCGAACGTCGCCAGGTCGTTGAGCGTGCCGAGGATGGCGTTGGGGTCGGTCGCTTTCGGCGGCGCGTTGCTGCAGCCGAACGAGGTCGCCAACATTAATGATGCGAGCGCTGCGTGCTTCACGCCGCCGAGTGTACTGCAAGGACGTGGTCGAGCGCACCTGGCAGGCTGGGATGGGCGAATTGGAAGCCTTCTTCGATGAGGCGCCAGGGGAAGATGCGCGCGCCGGCGAGCACCGACTCGGCCATCTCGCCGACGGCAAGGCGCAAGATGGCGCCGGGCAGGCGCAGGAAGACCGGGCGATGCAGCGCGCGGCCGAGCGCCTTGGCGAAATCGCGCTGCGTCGTCGGCGCCGGCGCGGTCAGGTTGATCGGGCCGTCGAGCCGGCGGGCCATCGCGAAGGCGAGGGCGCCGATGACGTCGTCGAGCGTGATCCACGAGAGCGCCGCCGTGCCGTCGCCGAGCTGGGCGCCGGCGCCGAAGCGGAACACGGGCAGCATCTTTTTGAGCGCGCCGCCGCCGCGATCGAGGACGATGCCGATGCGTGGATGCACGACCCGGATGCCGGCGGCGCGCGCCGGCTCGGCGGCGGCTTCCCACTCGGCGCACAATTCGGCGAGGAAGCCCTGGCCGCGCGGCGAGCGTTCGTCGACGTCTTCCTCGCGCGCGCCGTACCAGCCGATCGCCGATGCGCTCACGAAGATCTTGGGCTTGTTGGCGCTGGCGGCCATCGTGCGCGCCAAAAGCGACGTCGTCTGCAGGCGGCTGTCGCGGAGCTCCTGCTTGCGCGCGTCGGTCCAGCGACCCTCGGCGACGTTGGCGCCCGAGAGGTTGACGACGGCGTCGG
The DNA here is from genome assembly GCA_036494045.1 of Polyangia bacterium. Classification (GTDB taxonomy): domain Bacteria; phylum Myxococcota_A; class Polyangia; order Palsa-1104; family Palsa-1104; genus JAQBQH01. The sequence goes on from DASXOU010000820.1 coordinate 7,279, forward strand.
CGCCGTCGAGCGCGGCGGCGTCGAGCTCGCCGCGCGCCGGATCCCACGCGATCTCGTCGTCGCTGACGGCGGGGCGGCGCACCAGGCGCACGACGCGATCCCCGCGCGCCGTGAAAAAGGCGCACAATTTTCGGCCGATCAGCCCCGACGCTCCCGACGTGACGATCCTCATGTGTTCGTAAAGCTACCGTAAAGCGGGTTGATTCGGCGTGGCCCCGAGGTACAGTCCACCGCAATGAAGCGCGCGCTCGTCGCTGCCTCGATCGTCCTCGTCATCGGGGCAGTCGTGTATTGGGCGATCCACAGCCGGCGCAAGCCGCCGGCCAAGTGGGAGACGACGAAGGTCTCGCGCGGCAACATCACGGCGCGCGTCACCGCCACGGGAACCTTGTCGGCGCTGGTGACGGTGCAGGTCGGCTCGCAGGTGTCGGGACGCATCGCCGAGATCAAGGTCGACTTCAACTCGCCCGTCAAGAAGGGCCAGGTCATCGCCAAGATCGATCCGCAGCTGTTCAACGCCGCCGTCGAGCAGGCCAAGGCCAATGTGGCGCAGGAGGTCGCGCAGAACGAGCAGGCCAAGGTCAACTATCACAGCCTCGATCTGATCCGCCTGCGCGATCGCCAGCTGCGCGCGCAGAACCTGATCGCGCAGCAGCAGGTCGACACCGACGAGGCGGCGGCCGACGCGGCCAAGGCCAACATCGAGGTGCAAGAGGCGCAGCTGCAGCAAGCCAAGGCCAACCTGCACACGGCCCAGACCAACCTCGACTACACGACGATCATCTCGCCCACGGACGGCACGGTCATCTCGCGCGCGGTCGACGTCGGACAGACGGTGGCAGCAACGTTCTCGGCGCCGGTGCTCTTCACCATCGCGCAGGATCTGACGAAGATGCAGGTCGACACCTCGGTCGCCGAGGCCGACGTGGGCAAGCTGCGCGCGCAGATGCCGGCCACGTTCACCGTCGACGCTTATCCGACCGAGCGCTTTCACGGCACCGTGCGGCAGATCCGCAACGCGCCGACGACGGTGCAGAACGTCGTCACCTACGACGCGGTCATCGACGTCAACAACAGCGATCTGAAGCTCAAGCCGGGCATGACGGCGAACGTGACCTTCGTGTACGCGGAGAAGAAGGACGTCCTGCGCCTGCCCAACGCGGCGATGCGCTTCAAGCCGCCGCCGGAGATGCTGCCGCCGGGCACGCTGCCGTCGGGCGAGCGTGGCGCGCGGCCGAGCGGCATCGCCAACACGCCGTCGGTGCCGGGCGCGCGCCACACGCGATCGAGCGCGCAGAGCGATCAGCGCCAGGTCTGGGTGCTGCGCAACGGGCCGCTCGCGCCGCCGGTGCCGGTGAGCGTGAAGGTCGGCGTCTCCGATGGCAGCCTCAGCGAGATCGTCGACGGCGACGTCAAGGAGGGCGACGAGGTCATCACCGACGTCGCCGATGCGTCGGGGAACGCGAGCAAGCCGGGAGGGCCGCGGTTCCGCGGGTTCTAACGTGCCGTCGCTGATTCAGCTCGTGGAGGTCAAGAAGACCTACCACATGGGCGACGTCGACGTGCACGCGCTGCGCGGCGTCGACATCACCATCGACGCCGGCGAGTTCGTCGCGGTCATGGGCAGCTCGGGCTCGGGCAAGTCGACGCTGATGAACATCGTCGGCTGCCTCGATCGGCCCACGTCGGGGCACTATCTCCTCGACGGCAAGGAAGTCTCGCACATGAGCCGCGATGAGCTCGCGGACATCCGCAACCACACGCTCGGCTTCGTGTTCCAGAGCTTCAACCTGTTGACGCGCACGAGCGCCGTCGAGAACGTGGAGCTGCCGCTCTTGTATCAGGGCGTGCGCACCAAGGAGCGGGTCGCGCGCAGCAAGGAGGCGCTCGAGCGCGTCGGCCTGGGCGCGCGACTCGATCACCATCCGTCGCAGCTCTCGGGCGGGCAGCAGCAGCGCGTGGCGATCGCGCGCGCCATCGTCGGCAAGCCCAAGGTCATCCTCGCCGACGAGCCGACCGGCAACCTCGATTCGCGCACCAGCGTCGAGGTGATGGCGCTGTTCCAGCAGCTCGGGCGCGACGGCATCACCGTCGTCCTGGTGACGCACGAGTCGGACATCGCCGAGTACGCGGCGCGGGTCATCAACATGCGCGACGGGCACGTGATGTCGGACAAGCGGCAGGCGGCGCGCGACGCGGCCACGGCGATGCGCGAGATGCCGCCCGAGGAAGCAGCATGAACCTGTTACACACGCTGCGCGTGGCCTTGCGCGCGCTCATGCGCAACAAGCTGCGTTCGTTCTTGACGACGCTCGGCATGATCATCGGCGTGTGCGCGGTCATTTTCTCGGTCGCCGTCGGGGAAGGGGCCAAGGCCAAGGTCGAGGAGGCGTTCGCGGCGATGGGCTCGAACCTGCTCATCGTCATGCCGGGCTCGAACACGTCGTCGGGCGCGCGCGGCGGCTCGGGCTCGCAGCCGACGCTGACGTGGGACGACATGCGCGCGATCGAGAGCGAGGTCTCGTCGGTGCGCTACGTGGCGCCGGTCTTGCGCTCGAACGCGCAGGTGATGAGCGAGGATCAAAATTGGGCCACGTCGGTGCAGGGGACGTCGCCCGAATATTTCGCCATCCGCACCTGGCCGGTGGCGTCGGGCGCGGCGATCCAGGACAGCGACGTCGAGTCGGGGACGAAGGTGGCGGTGCTGGGGCAGACCGTCGTCGAGAAGTTGTTCGGCGTCAGCGCCGATCCGGTCGGGCAGATGATTCGCATCAAGAACATTCCGTTTCAGGTGATCGGCGTGCTCGCGCGCAAGGGGCAGTCGGCGCTCGGGCAGGATTACGACGACGCGGTCTACGTGCCGTACACCACCTTCGGCAGCAAGATCCAGGGCGGGCTCAAGAACTACTTGAGCGGCACGCTCTACATCGGCGCACAATCGCCGGCGGACACGGTGCGCGCCGAGCAGCAGATCACGAACCTCTTGCGCGACCGGCACCACATCACCGGCACCGACGACGACTTCTTCATCCGCAACTTGACCGAGCTGGCCAACTCGCAAGCGGAGGGCACCAAGACGATGACCATGCTGCTCAACGTCATCGCGGCAATCTCGCTGCTCGTCGGCGGCATCGGCATCATGAACATCATGCTGGTGTCGGTCACCGAGCGCACGCGCGAGATCGGGCTGCGCATGGCCGTCGGCGCCAAGCCGCGCAACATCCTGATGCAGTTTCTCGTCGAGGCGATGACCTTGTCGACGATGGGCGGGCTCATCGGGCTGTCGCTCGGCGTGCTCGGCGCCGGGCTGATCGCCAAGTTGCTCGGTTGGACGACGTTGATCCGCCCCGACATCGTGGTGGCGGCGATCGCGTTCTCGGCGTTCGTGGGGATTGGGTTCGGGTTGTATCCCGCTTACAAAGCGTCGCGGCTCGATCCGATCGACGCGCTTCGGTATGAATGATGACTACGTCCATCGCCGTTTTCCTCGCCGCTGCCAAGATCCTCACGCTCGCCGACGCGCTGCAGACGGCGCAGAAGGATCAGCCGACGGTGCATCAGGCGCACGCCAACACCGACGTGGCCAAGGCGCGCATCGGTGAGGCGCGGGCGCCGCTGTTGCCGCAGATCTCGGGCTCGGCGAGCTACACGCGCGGCACCAACAACACCTACTTCTCGTCGATCGCGTGCGCGCAGACGGTCATCGGCGGATCGGCGACGGGCACGGGCGGCATGATGACGACGCTGCCGCCGAGCTGGGCCAGCTGCGACAAGCTCAACTTGTCGGTGACCGCGTCGCAGACGCTGTGGGACGCGTCGGGGCAGCTCGCGCGCTGGCGACAGAACGTGGTGTTCGCCGAGAGCGTCGAGGACACCGAGCGCGCGACGCGGCTGACGGTGGCGCTCAACGTGCGGACGTTCTATTTCACGGCGCGCGCCAACAAGCAGCTGGTGCAGGTGGCCAAGGACACGCTCGCCAATCAGCAGAAGCACCTCGATCAGGTGGTCGGGTTCGTCAAAGTCGGGACGCAGCCGGAGATCGCGCTGGCGCAGCAGAAGACCGCCGTCGCCAACGCGCAGGTGCAGTTCATCACCGCCCAGAACAACTACGAGGTAGCCAAAGCGCAGCTCAATCAGGCGATCGGCATCGAGCGCGACACCGCGTACGACGTCGAGGACGAGTCGACGCCGCCGATCGAAGGCGAGGACAAGGACACCGATCCGCTGCTCGCCGAGGCGCTCAAGGCGCGGCCGGATTATCTCAGCCTCGACAAGCAGATCGAAGCGCAGCGGCTGGCCATCTGGGCGGCGAAGACGGCGTATGGGCCGAACCTGACGGCGTCGACGACGTTCAGCGATCAGGGCGGCCTGGCGCCGGCGTCGCAAGGGATCTTCGACAGCATGGGCGACCTCATCGGCACGTCGAGCTATCCGCACTCGCTGGCGTGGAACTGGACCTTCTCGCTCACGCTCAACTGGCAGCTGTTTCAGGGCGGGCTGACCTGGTACACGGTCAAGGAGCAGAAGGCGACGCTCGACGGCATCGTGGCGCAGCGCGATCTGTTGCGGCAGCAGGTGCGGCTCGGCGTCGAACAGGCGCGGCTGGCGGTGCGCGCGGCCAAGGCGGCGGTGATTGCGGCCGACGAGGCGGAGGTCAACGCGAAGGAGCAGCTGCGGCTCGCCGAAGGGCGCTACGCGGCGGGCGTCGGCAGCATCATCGAGCTCGGCGACGCGCAGGTCGCCGAGACGACAGCGGCGGCGCAAAAAGTCCAAGCCGACTACAACGTCTCGACGGCGCGCGCCCAGCTCCTGAACGCCCTCGGCCGCTTCTAGTAACCCCCGGCAAAAGCAAACAGGGAGATCAAGAGATCAGGAGTTCAAGAGAACCAACATACTTGTGGATCCACAATCATGTTCTGTTGCTCCTCCTGATCTCTTGATCTCTTGATCTCCCTGTTTGCTTTTGCCTAGGGAAGGCGTTCGCCGGCGCTTTGGATGGCGCGGAGCTCGTCGTCTTTTAGGTCGCGGGCGTCTTGCCAGGCGATGCCGATGACGGCGCGGACTTTGCCCGTGGCGTCGTGGACAGGGAAGGCGACGGCGGCGCCGGCCCCGACGGCTTTGGCGCCCGGTTTGACCGCGCCGGTTTGATCTTCCTTCAAGTTGCACGTCGAGACCGCGCGATCCTCGGCCATCGCGATCCCCGCCATGCCCTTGCCGATGGGGATCTGCCGGGTCGCCGCCTGCACCGGCGGCGGAATGTTGACCGCCGCGTCGAGCTCCATGAGATCGGCGGTGACGACGCGATGCACCGTACCGGCGACGCCGCCGTGCGCGCGCAGGAACTCTTGCAACCATTCCACTGAAGTCATGCGCGCCATTCTACAATCGGCGCAAGAATGCTCAACGCCTCCGAGCGCCGCGTCGTGTTTCTCGTCGGTGCCGTGCAATTCATCAACGTGCTCGACTTCACGATGGTGATGCCGCTCGGGCCCGATTTCGCGCGCGCGCTCGACATCCCGATGTCCGAGCTCGGCAAGATCGTCGCCGGCTACGGGCAGGCCGCCGCCGTCGCCGGGTTTCTCGGCAGCTTCTTCCTCGATCGCTTCGATCGCAGGAAGGCGCTCGCGGTCGCCATGGTCGGCCTCGTCGCCGGCACGCTCGCCGGCGGCCTGGCGCACGATCTGCGCGGCCTGACGCTGGCGCGCGTGATCGCCGGCGCCTTCGGCGGGCCGGCGACGTCGATCGCCTACGCGATCATCGCCGACGTCATCCCGCCGGAGCGCCGCGGAAAGGCGATGGGCGCAGTGATGGGCGCGTTCTCCGTCGCGCAGGTGCTGGGCGTGCCGGCGGCGCTGATCGCCTCCGAGCACTTCGGCTGGCGCATGCCGTTCTACGCCGTCGCGATCGCCGGCGGCGCGGTCGCGCTCTTTTGCGCGTGGCTGCTGCCGACGCTGACCGAGCATCGCGCGCGCGCCGCCGCCGAGCCGGTCGCGACGCTCGGCGAATTGCTGGCGCGCCCGACGGTGCTGCTCTCGTACCTCATGACCGCGGTGCTGATGGCGACGGGCTTCCTCGTCATCCCCAACTTGCCCGCGTACATCCAGAACAACCTCGCCTATCCGCGCCGCGACTATCAGTGGCTGCTCGCCATCGGCGGCGTCGCCAGCTTCATCACGCTGCGCCTCGTCGGCCGGCTCGTCGATCGCGTCGGCTCGTTTCGCGCCGGCTCGCTCGGCGTCGTGGCATCGCTCGCGGTGATGTGGGTCTTCTTCGTGCGTCCGCCGTCGCCGGCGCCGGTGTTGCTGCTCTACGTCGCGTTCATCGTGGCGCTCGGCGCGCGCAACGTCGCCTACAACGCGCTCACGACCAAGGTGCCGCGGCCGCACGAGCGCGCGCGCTTCCTCTCGCTGCAGTCGACCGTGTACCACGCCGTCGCCGGGGCGGCTGCGTGGCTGTCGACGTCGTTCCTGCGCCAGCGTCCCGACGGGCGCCTCGTCGGCATCGGCGAGCTGGCGCTGGTGTCGATGGCGCTCTCGACGATCTTTCCGCTGCTGCTCTTCGTCGTCGAACGGCGCGTCCGACGCGAAGCGCGCTAGCGGCCACTAGCGACGGTGGTGGCCGTGGTGCCGGTGATGGGTGCGGCCGTGATGATGCCGGCGGCCGTGATGCGACGCAGCAGAAGCCGTGCCGGCACCAATGAAGACGACCAACAGAGCGGCGATGAGCGTGGCGGCGAGCGTGCGCATGACAACCTCCGCTCACCGACGGGAGCATCGATCGTACCAAGCGTAACCGTGCGAGATCACGTAACGCACATGGGGGGAATCGTCCGAAACTCGAATCGGTTCACCGGAATCCGGAGAGGATCTGCTTAAATTCCGCAGGTGGATCCTCTGCTCGAGTACGGCGAGGTTCGCAAGGCGACCGAGGCCTTGTGCCGCGATCTTGCCGTCGAGGATTTCGTGGCGCAGTCGATGCCGGACGCCAGCCCGCTCAAGTGGCACCTCGCGCACACGACCTGGTTCTTAGAGACCTTCGTGCTGGCGGCGCGTGCCGGCCATCGCCCGTTCGACGCGCGCTACGCGTACCTGTTCAACTCGTACTACGACGCCGTCGGCGCGCGCTGGGATCGCGCGTCGCGCGGCCTCATCACGCGGCCGACGGTCGACGAGGTCATGCGTTATCGCGCGCACGTCGACGCGCGCATGGCCGAGCTCGGCGCGAGCGAAGCGAACGATGTCGTCACGCTCGGGCTGCATCACGAGCAGCAGCATCAAGAGCTCATGCTCACCGACGTCAAGCACCTGTTCGCGCTCAACCCGATCGAGCCGGTGTTTCGCGCCGAGAGCTTCGAGGCGCCGAGCGCGCTGCCGCTCGAGTGGCTGCGCATCGGCGAAGACGTGCGCGAGGTCGGCCACGGCGGCGGCGGCTTCGCCTTCGACAACGAAGGGCCGCGCCATCGCGTGCTGGTGCCCGCGTTCCGCTTCGCGTCGCGCCTCACGACTGCCGGCGAGTACGCGGCGTTCATCGCCGATCGCGGCTATCAGCGCCCCGAGCTCTGGCTCTCCGACGGCTGGGCGACGGTGCAGCGCGAAGGCTGGCAGGCGCCGCTCTACTGGCGCAACGATGGCGGCGACGGCGACGCCGGCGACTTCACCGTCTTCACGCTCGGCGGCCGGCGCGCGATCGCCGCCGACGAGCCGCTGTTGCACGTCAGCTTCTACGAGGCCGACGCCTACGCGCGCTGGGCCGGCGCGCGGCTGCCGACCGAAGCCGAGTGGGAGATCGCAGCGACGGCAGGCGGCGCGTCGCAGCTGCACGGGATCGGTTGGCAGTGGACGCAGAGCGCGTACGCGGCCTATCCCGGATATCGGGCGCCCGCCGGCGCGCTCGGCGAGTACAACGGCAAGTTCATGTGTAACCAGCTCGTGCTGCGCGGCTCGTCGCTGGCGACGCCGCCCGGTCACGCGCGCGACACCTACCGCAACTTTTTCCCACCGTCTGCGCGATGGCAATTTACAAGCATTCGGCTGGCGCAGGACCCATGAGGGAGACATGGCACAAGCGCAACCGCTGCTCGATGAAGATCGCTGGAGACTTGTCGAAGCCGATGCCGGCTTGCCGTCGGACTTTGCCGAGGACGTGCGCGCGGGGCTGACCGCCAAGCACAAGCGGCTGTCGTGCCGCTATCTCTACGACGCGGCCGGCTCGGCGCTGTTCGAGAAGATCTGCGCGCTGCCGGAATATTATCTGACGCGCGCCGAGCAGGAGATCCTCGACGCGCACGCCGGCGAGATCCTCGAGAGCTGTCCGGCCGACGCGACGTTGGTCGAGCTCGGCTCGGGATCGTCGACCAAGACGCGCACGCTCATCGAAGCGGCGCTGGCGCGATTCGAGTCGGTGCGCTACGTGCCCATCGACATCTCGCGCACGATGCTCGAGCGCAGCTCGCGGGCGCTGGTCGCCGATTACGAGGGCGTAGAGATCACGGCGATCGCCGCCGAATATCGCGCCGGGCTGCGCTGGCTGGAGCGGCAGCGCGAGCCGAAGCTGGTGTTGTGGCTCGGCAGCAACGTCGGAAACTTCGGACGCGGCGAGGCAGCACGCTTTCTGCGCAGCGTGCGCGCGACGATGACCGCGCGCGATCGACTGCTCGTGGGCATCGATCTGCGGAAGGCGCGTGCGACGCTCGAAGCGGCGTACGACGACGCGGCCGGCGTCACCGCGCGCTTCTCGCTCAACATCTTGTCGCGCATGAACCGCGAGCTCGCCGCCGATTTCGATCGCGCCGCGTTCGCGCATCGCTCGCGTTGGAACGAGAAGCTGGGGCGCATCGAGATCCGCATCGAGAGCAAGAAGGCGCAGACGGTGCACATCCGAAAGCTCGGGATCGACGTCGGCTTTCGCGCCGGCGAGCGCATCTACACCGAGTCGAGCTACAAGTACTCGTTCGGCGAGATCGCGCGCTTGGCGCGCGCCGCGGGGATGGTGGTGGAGCGGCGCTGGCTCGACGGCGAGCGGCGCTTTTCGGTCAACCTGCTCGCGCCGCTGTCAGGATAGGCGCGAGCACCGCGCATAGACGCTCGGCCTCGTCGATCGTGTTGTAATGCACGAGCGAAGCGCGGACGACGCCGCCGCGTGATGTGAGGCCGAGGCGATCGACGAGGCGGCGCGCGTAGAAGTCGCCGCTCTTGATCCCGATTTTGTGGCGATCGACCTCGCGGACGATCGAAGCGGCGGCGGCGTCGTCGGCGCCGTCGACGGTGAAGCTGATCGTCGGCAGCCGCGTGGGCGACGCGCTCTTTTCGCCGAGGACGCGGACGCCGCGCGTGCCGTCGAGGAAATTCAAGATGCAGGCGCCGAGGGCGCGCTCGTGCGCGGCGACGTCGTCGAAGTCGAGCGCCGCGAGATAGTCGACGACGGCGGGGAGCGCGGCGGCCAATTCGTAGGGCACGTGGCCCGGCTGCAGCTTGTACGGCGTGTCCGCGATGAAGTAGTGGTTCACGCCGTCGAGCGCATCGAGGAGCGCGCGCTTTCCGTAGAGGCACGCGAGGTGCGGGCCGTAGGTCTTGTAGACGGAAAAGACGTAGTAGTCGACGTCCCAGCCGCGCACGTCGAGCGGGCGATGCGGCGCGAACGCCACGCCGTCGACGACGACGCGCGCGCCCCGCGAGTGCACGAGGTGCGTGAGCGCGGCGACGTCGTGGACGCTGCCGACGAGGTTCGAAGCGTGCGTGAAGGCGACCAGGCGCGTCTTGTCGGTCAGGAGCGCCGCCAGATCCTCGGCGCGCAGGCAGAGCGTGTCGGCGTCGGCGCGCCACTCCTTGATGGTCGCGCCGCGCATCGCCGCCAAGCGTCGCCAGGGTCCGATGTTCGATTCGTGATCGACGTCGGTGACGACGATCTCGTCGCCGGGCGCGATCTGTCGTGCCATCGCGAGCGACAGGTTGGCCAGGAGTTGCGTCGTCGACGTGCCGAGCGCGACCTCGGCGGCGTCGCAGCCGAGCCAACGCGCGACGGCACGCGCTCCGTCGGCGACGCGCTCGCCGGCGAGCTGCGAAAGGGCGTACGAGCCGCCGAGCTGCACGTTCGACGTGGCGTAGAACTCGGCGACGCGCGCCGCCGCGCTGCCGAGGATCTGCGAGCCGCCGGCGTTGTCGAAGAGGATGAAGCCGTGCGCGTTGGCGAGCGCCGGGAACTGCGCGCGCACTTCGGCGAGGTCGAGCATGCGCGGCAGAATAGCTTATATTGCACACATGAATTCGCCCGACGCCGCACGCCTCCTCACCGGCACGCCCGAGACGCTGCTCGCCGCCTGCCGCGCCGATATGAAGCGCGCCAAAGACGGGATCGCCGCGCTCTACGGCATGACCATGCCGCGCGATCCGCACGCCGCGCTCGAAGCCTACGACATGGCGATGGGCGCGCTCGCCGACGCCGCCGCGCGCGCCAGCGTCTGCCGCAACGCGCATCCCGACGAGAAGATGCGCGACGCCGCCGACACCTGCGAGCAGGAGGTCGACGCGCTGTCGACCGAGCTGGCGCTCGATCGCAACGTCTACGAGTCGCTGGCGATGATCGACCTCGACGGCACCGACGCAGCGACGAGCTATTACGTGCAAAAGACGCTACGCGATCTGCGCCGCGCCGGCGTCGACAAGGACGAAGCCACGCGCGACAAGGTCAAGAAGCTGCGCGAGGAGCTGCTCAAGATCGGCCAGGAGTTCGGCAAGAACATCAAGGACGACGTGCGCACGTTGTCGATCGATCCCGACGAGCTCGACGGTCTGCCCGCGGACTTTCGCGCGCAGCATCCGGCCGGCGCCGACGGCAAGGTCACCATCTCGACCGACAACACCGACTACATCCCGTTCGTCACGTACGCCAAGAGCGGCAAGGCGCGCGAAGCGTTGTGGCGGCTCTATCGGCTGCGCGGACATCCGAAGAACCTGGACGTGCTCGCGCGCATGCTCGAGAAGCGCCACGAGCTGGCGACGCTGCTCGGCTACGAGAGCTGGGCCGCGTACGCGACCGAAGACAAGATGATCGGCACGGCCAAGGCGGCGAGCGACTTCATCGCGCGCATCTCGTCGGCGTCCGAGGCGCGGGCGGCGCGTGACTACGCGCAGCTGCTCAAGCGCAAGCAGAAGGACGACCCGTCGGCGAAGGACGTCGCGGCGTGGGATTCGGCGTTCTATCAGGAACGCGTGATGGCCGAGGAGTACGGCTTCGATTCGCAGGCGATGCGCGCGTATTTCGAGTACGAGCGCGTGAAGAAGGGCGTCCTCGACATCACCGCGCGCATGTTCGGCATCGGCTATCGCAAGCTCGACGACGCGCCGGTGTGGCACGCCGAGGTCGACGCCTACGACGTCGTCGAGACAAACGGCGGCGGCGAGAAGTTACTCGGGCGCATCTACCTCGACATGCATCCGCGCGAAGGCAAGTACAAGCACTACGCGCAATTCACGCTGGCCAACGGCGCCAAAGGGCGCGCGCTGCCCGAAGGCGTGCTCATGTGTAACTTCCCGCGGCCGCCCAGGGGATCGTCGAATGAGCCGGCGCTGATGGAGCACGGCAGCGTGCGCACGTTCTTTCACGAGTTCGGACATCTCTTGCATCACGTGCTCGGCGGGCACACGCGCTGGGTCGGGCAATCGGGCGTGGCGACGGAGTGGGACTTCGTCGAGGCGCCGTCGCAGATGCTCGAGGAGTGGATCTGGGATCTCGAGACGCTGCAGACGTTCGCGCGCCATTGGCAGACGGGCGAGCCGCTGCCGGCCCCATTGCTCGCGGCGGCGCGCGCGGCCGACGAGTACGGCAAGGGCTTATGGGTGCGCCAGCAGATGTTCTACGCGGCGACGAGCCTCGAGTTCCACGCGCGCGATCCGCGCGCGCTCGACACGACGAAGCTGATGGCCGAGCTGCAGGATCGCTACACGCCGTTCAAGTACGTCGCGGGGACGTACTTTCACGAGAGCTTCGGGCACCTCGACGGCTATTCGGCGATCTACTACACGTATATGTGGTCGCTCGTCATCGCCAAGGATCTGTTCAGCGTGTTTCGGCGCGAGGGGCTGCTCAATCCCGCGCCGGCGCGGAAGTATCGCAAGGCGATCTTGGAGCCGGGCGGATCGAAGCCGGCGGCCGAATTGGTACGCGACTTCTTGGGCCGGCCGTACGACTTCACCGCGTATCAGCATTGGCTCGACGCGGGGTGACAGAAACATTCCACAGGGAGATCAGGGAGGTCAGGGAGAAAAACAAAACATAGTTGATGATTTGTGGAATGTTCTGTGGCTTTAGGCGAGCAGGCGGGCGATGGGGCCGGCGCCTTCGCGGAGGATGTCG
>DASXOU010000821.1:0-12621 GCA_036494045.1 Polyangia bacterium
TGGACACGAGGCGCCGCTGGCCGCGTCGGCGACGCCGCCGTCGCCGTCGGGCGCGATCGCCCTTCCGCCGCCGCCCACGCCGTTCGCGACCGGGCAGCATCCGGTGGCGTCGCCCTCGGGCGCGCACGTGATCGTGCCGACGACGCCGTCGGGTCCGATTCCGCCGCCGCCCATCGCCATGCCGCCGGTCGCCGCGCCGCCCATGCCGCCGCCGATCTCGTCGGTGCCGGCGCCGTGCGTCGCGCCGCCGCTGCCGCCGGCCGCGCCGCCGGCGGGCGCGCCGCCTGCGCCCGCCACCGCGCACGCGCCGCCGGCGCCGCCGAGCTCGCCCGCGGCCGTCGACAAAGCCGCCGCCGCTGCGGCCGCCGCCGCCGCCGCCGCAGCAGCACAGACCGCCGATGCGCCGCTGCGCCCGCGGCGCAAGCGACGCACCAAGCAGTGGTTCGAAGAGATCTTCGACGACGACTACCTGCGCACGCTGCCGTTCCTCACGCCGCGCCAGACCGAGCGCGAGGCGCAGTTCATCGCCGAGTCGCTGCAGATCCCCACCGGCGGCGCGCTGCTCGACCTCGCCTGCGGCTACGGCCGCCACGCGATGGAGCTCGCCGCCAAGAATTACAAGGTCACCGGGCTCGACCTGTCGCTGCCGCTGCTCATCCGCGCCGCCGACGCCGCGCGTCGCGTCGGGGTCAACGTCAACTTCATCCACGGCGACATGCGCGAGATGACGTTCGAGAACGAGTTCGACGGCGCCTACTGCATGTTCACGTCGTTCGGCTACTTCGACGACGACACCAACCGCAAGGTCGCCGCCAACCTGGCGCGCGCCATCAAGCCGGGCGGCAAGCTGCTCATCGATGTCGTCAACCGCGATTACATCGTCCACGACCTGCCGACGCGCGTGTGGTGGCAGGGCGACGGCTGCGTGGTGCTCGAAGAGGTCGACTTCAACTACTTCAGCTCACGCGTGCAGGTACAACGTTCCATCATCTTCGAGGACGGACGGCAGGTCGAGCAGGAGATCTCGATCCGCGCCTACTCGCTGCACGAAATCGGCAAGGTCCTGCATCACTCGGGATTTCGCGTAACGGAGGTCTCCGGCGGCTTGTCGCTGCGCGGCAAGTTCTTCGGCGCCAACTCGCGGCAGCTCATCGTGGTGGCAGAGAAGAAAGTCACGCCTTAAGTAGTTCGCGCATCGAATAACCAACTCTCTGGGTTCGTCCGGTGTCTAAGAACACGAGGACGAGTGTGCGTTAGCGGCACATATGCGCAATCGGCGCCTGCCCCTGGCCTTGCGCCGGGGGAGGGGCGTCTTACTTTGTGAGATCGGTGGGAAACCAGGGAATGAACCTGGTCGTACCGTTGGTACTAGGACTGTCGGCCCTCATGCAGAAAAAGGTGAAAATGAAGACTGCGTCCGTCACTGCCCCGCGGGTCAACGTCAAAGGGCGTGCTCGCTTTGCGTCCAGGCCCCAAAAGGGCAAGGCGCCGGCGGGCGCCACGCCGGCCGCCGCGGCGAGCGGCGACGAAGCGACCGACGGCGAGTCGTCCGGGCACGGCCCGCGCGGACCGAGCGGCGACGGGCCCGAGGACGGCGGCGGCGACGCGGTCGCCGAGCTCGAGGCGGTCATCGGCGCGTCCGACGAGGAAGAGCCGGCCGAGCGCCGCGAGGCGGAAGAGCCGTCGAACTTCCTCGCCATGTACTTCAAGGACATGGCGCGGCTGGCGGTCTTGCGTCCGCAGGAAGAGTTCGAGTCGGCGCGCAAGCTCGAGGCGCTCGAGATCGCGCTGTGGGCGCGCGTGCTCTCGTACGCGCCGGTGACCGAGCACGCGCTCAAGGTCTGCGAGCGCACGCTCGAGAATTCGATCGTCGAGTTCAAGACCATCCGCAAGCACCTCGTGACGCTGAAGAAGCGCCATTCGAAGGCGGAGCAGGATCGCTTCGAGCGCTGCGTGGTCAAGACGTCGGGCAAGCTGCGCGCGCTCGACACCGACAAGCGCATCCTCGACATCGTGCTCGACGACATCCACAAGATCATCCACGCGCAGCCGGGGCGGGTCATCGACGACGTGGCGCACTTCAACACCAAGTCGCGCGACTTCAAGCGTTACTTGAGCGACGTGGGCACGGCGTACGCGCGGGCGCATTCGACCAAGAACGAGTTCGTCAAGGCCAACCTGCGCCTGGTGGTCTCGATCGCGCGCCGCTTCAACTACGGGCGCATGCCGCTGGCCGACTTGATTCAAGAGGGCAACATCGGCCTCATCAAGGCGGTCGAGCGCTACGATTATCGTCGCGGCTATCGCTTCTCGACCTACGCGTCGTGGTGGATCCGTCACGCCATCTCGCGCGCGCTCGCCGACAAGGGGCGCGCGGTGCGCCTGCCGGTGCACATGATCGACGCGTACCATCGCGTCGCCAAGTCCAAGCGCGAGCTGTCGGCGAAGCTCGGCCGGCAGCCGACGAGCGAGGAGATCGCAGAGGTCACCGGGATCGCGGCGCCGAAGATCGAGAAGATGCGCACGTTCCTGCTCGATCAGTCGTTCTCGCTCGATCGCACCGTCAGCGACGAGGATGGGCGCAAGTTCATCGACTTCATCCAGGATCCGAACGCCGAGAACCGGACGACGGCGGACACGATGGTCGACGACGCGATGACCGAAGAGGTGCGCGCGCAGCTCGATACGTTGAAGCCGATCGAGGCCGACATCTTGCGCCAGCGCTTCGGGCTCGACACCGACAAGGAGCTCACGCTCAAGGAGATCGGGGAGAAGTACAACCTCTCGCGCGAGCGCATTCGTCAGCTGCAAGAGCAGGCGCTGACCAAGATGCGGCGCGCGCTGCAGCGAAAAGACCTCATGTAGCCTCGAAGACCGTGGCCGCGCCGGCGACGCCCTTCAATTCGAAGGCGCCGACGGCGCGGAGCTCCGTCGTCGACGCGGCGCGCGCGAATTCCTCCGACACCAACAGGCGCTTTCCCAGCTTTCCCGTCAGGCCCTCGATGCGCGCGGCCAGGTTCACCGCCGGGCCGATGCACGTGAAGTCGAGGCGCGCGGCGCCGCCGATGTTGCCGTAGGCGACCTCGCCGACGTGCAGGGAGACGCCGAAGCTGAGCGGCGTGGCGCGGTTTCGATTGAGCGCGTCGAGCGCGGCGAACGCTTCGTTCGTCGCCGTCATGGCGGCGGCGCAGACGGGCGCGGCATCTGCTGCGATCGGGAAAATGGCGAGCATGCCGTCGCCCATGAACTTCAGGACTTCGCCGCCGTGGCGCTCGACGGCGGGCACCTGGCAGTCGAACACGCGGTTGAGGACGAGGATGATGTCGGCGGGCTGGGCGCCGCCGGACATCGAGGTGAAGCCGCGCAAGTCGGAGAACCAGATGACGCAGCGGATGATCTCGGTGTCGCCGCGCTGCACGTGGCCGGCGAGGATGCGCTCGCCGGCGTCGCGGCCGACGTAGGCCGAGAGCAGCGCCACGGCGGTGCGGCGCACGGCGAGGATCTCGGCGATGCGCCCGAGCGGGCGCGAAATCGTGCGCAGCGCGGCCAGCTCGTCGTCGGTGAATCCGCCGGCGGCGTCGGTGGCGAAGGTGACGGCGTGGACGTCGCCGCTGGTGAAGGCGAGCGGCACGGCCAGGTAGTCGGTCATGCCGGTGCGCCGCTGGTCGACGAGGACTTCGAACTCGAGGTCGTCGTCGCCGTCGAGGCGTCGGCGCAGCTCGCGGCCGGTGGTGCAGACGACGTTGGTCGGGCTGCGCAGGAACTCGGGCGTGCCGAGGATGGCGTAGGGCGGCTCGACGACGGTGACGTCGGCCTGGCCGCGCTTCCACACGTAGCCGCGGCCGCTGACGTTCGGGTGCAGCGTGCGCACGAACGCGGCGATGCGGGCGACGCGCACGCCGCGCGCGTTCAAGTCGGCGCCGAGGCGCGCGAGCACGGCGGGCGAGCCGTCGGCGCCGGGCGCGCCGTCGACGAGCCAATCGAAGATGGCCGCGACGTCGATCATTTTCCCCAGTAGAACGTGCCGACGAGGGCGCCGTAGACGGTGGTGACGCCGAAGCCGTTCTTGCCCGCGGGATCGAGGAAGAGGCCGGTCACACCGCCTTCGAGCGCGACCGCGAAGTTGGGATGCGGGCAGTAGCGCGCGCCGAGCGCGGCGTCGTAGCCGACGACGAAGAAGTCCCTCGGCGTCGTGACCTCGGCGCCGAGCGGCAGCGCGCCCTTGAGGTACCAGGCCGCTTTGCGATCGTGCGCGCGCAAGAGGTCGACTTCGACGGTCGGCGCGAACGTGAAGGTGGTCTGGTTGGTGCCGTTGGGCCCGCCGCCGGGCGACGAGATGCGATAGAGCCCGGCGCCGAGGCCGACCTGCACGCGATCGGCGAGCCGCGCGCCGACGGTGAGCGAGGGCACCGCGATGACCGCGCTTGTTCCGCCGACGAGCAGGCCCGCGCCGATGCGCGCGTCGACGGCGAGGCCCCAGGCGGGCATCTGCGCGTGCGCCAGCGCGGGGGCGAGCGCGAGCACGGCGAGGATCACGATCGTGCGCAGCTTCATCGAGCTCCTAGAGTCGGACGGTGGCGGCGCCTTCGAGCGTGACGGTGCCGTCGGGCTTCTTGGCCCACAGCTTGACGGTGGCGGTGCCGGCGGCGTCGTCGCGCGCGGTGACCTCGCCGCCGACGCTGATGCGATCGCCGGGGAAGGTGACGGCGCGGAAGCGCGCCGACAGTCGCAGCACCTTGTGCGGGCCGCCGGCCCAGTCGGCGACGAGCGAGCCGAAGAACGCCATCGACAGCATGCCGTGCGCGATCACCGAGGGAAAGCCGCCCTCCTTGGCGAAGGGCTCGTCGAAGTGGATGCGGTTGAAGTCGCCCGACGCGCCGGCGTATTGCACGAGCTGCGTGGTGGTGATCGCCGGCTTCTCGACGGTGGGCAGCGCGTCGCCCGGCTTCATCGTCGGGCTCACCGTCGCACCAGAATCATGGAGCGCGCCGTGAAGACGCGGGCGCCGTCGCCGTCGGTGGCGACGGTCTCGAGCACCATGACGTCCATGACGCCGCCTTTGGTCTGCTTGACGGCGGCGTCGGCGATGCGGCCGACGATGGTGAGCCGATCGCCGGCGTAGATCGGCCGGGCGAAGTCGAGCTCCTGCTCGCCGTGGAGCAGCTTGCGCCAATCGAGGTCGATGCCGCCGCGCGGATCGTTGGCGCGCAGCGCGATGGCGAAGGTCGGCGGCGCCGGGATGCGCGGATGGCCGGCGGCGCGCGCGGCCGCCTCGTCGACGTAGACGGGGTTGACGTCGCCGATCGCCTCGGCGAAGCGGCGGATGTGCCCGCGCTCGACGTCGAGCACGACGGGCTCCGATTGTCTTCCGATGTAGGGGGCGAAGCGGGGCTCGGCTTCGTTCACCGAGGGAGGATCAGCTCAGCGGACATCCTCGTCAAGCGGCTTGCGGTCGTCGAGCAGATCGATCGACGACACGCCGAGGATGCGCACCGCCATCGCGCCCACGAACACCGTCAGCAGTAGGACTGCGGTTGCCATGCTCCTATATACGGACGGCGGCCCGTCTTTATTCCAATGGTTGCAGAAGCGCCCGGCGCGCGGTAATTTGCCGTCGGGAATGGGGTTATTCAGGAGGATCTCGATGCGACCGGTCAAGATGCTGTGCGTGGCTGCGATGATCTTCGGCGTGGCTGCTTGCTCGAACGAACTGAAGGTCTCGTCGGTGGAGCCGGCGCAAGGGACCTTCGGCGGCGGCGAAGACATCGTCATTCACGGCAATGGGTTTCAGCCGGGACGCAGCGGCGTCACCGTCAAGTTCGGCAATCGGCCGGGGACGTCGGTCGCCGTGGCCTCGAGCGACAAGATCACGGTGATGACGCCGGGCGGCGATCCGAACACGACCGTCGACGTGACGGTGGTCTTCGACGACGGCAAGGCGTTCAAGCTGGCCAACGCCTTCCACTACATGGCGCAGGTCGATCAGCGCGGCACGCTCGACAAGGCGTTCAACACCCTCGGCAAGGACGCGCCGTCGGGGACGACTGCCGCGCCGACGAAGAAGTAGCGCCCCGTCGCTCGTCAGTAGCTGATGCGGAAGAGCTGCTGCCCCATCAAGATGGCGGCGCCGGGCTTGATCGCGCGCTCGCCGCGCACGCGGATGAACGTGCCGTTCGAGCTGTTCAGATCCTCGAGGAAGAAGCGGCCGTCGCGCGTGGCGATGCGCGCGTGCTGGCCCGAGACGTAGCCGTCCTCGGGGAAGAGGATGTCGCCGCGCTCGCGGCCGAGCGTGATGGCGTCGCCGAAGAGCGGGAAGGCCGAGCCGTCCTGATCGCGGCCGACGATGAGGGCGAGGCGGCCCCAGTAGCCGGGGTTGGGCGAGCCCATGACGTCGGTGCCGTCGTCGAGCGGCACGGGCGCGGCGATCTCGTCGAAGCGTAGGAGCTCCTGGCCGATGCGGAAGATGTCGCGGTCGAAGACCTCTTCTTCGTCGGTGAGCTTGACGTAGACGCCATTGAGCGAGCCCATGTCGCGGACCACGCCGCCGGCGGCGTTGAGCACGATCTCGGCGTGACGCGGCGAGAGGTAGCCGTCGGCGTCGAAGAGAGCGCCGAGGCCGCGGCCGATGACGTTTTCGCCTTCGGCGAGCGAATGCACGCCGCCTTCGGTGCCGTCGGGGCGGATGAGGATCAGCTTGCCTTGCGTGCCGCCGTGCGCCGACGGCGCCGGCGCGGCGCGAACGCCGGCGGTGACGGCGGCGTGCTTGGCCGAGCCGTCGAGGCGCGTGCCGCACTGGCCGCAGAAGGCGAACTCCGACGGCACCGCGTTGCCGCAGGTCGGGCACAGCCGCGCCGACTTGAACATGCCCGAGGCGTTCGCCAGCTCGCCTGGCGACGGCGCCATGCCGAGCGCGGGCACGGGCTGGATGTGCGCGAGCGAGTCGCGGCGATCGCGCATGTCGTACTCTTCGTCGGCGCCGCGGCCGTTGGAGCCCGGGATGGTGGGGATGTCCTCGACGCGCTTGGGCGCCGGGGTCTCGTCGCTGCGGATCCTGCTGCCCATGCCGATGCCAGTGCCGCCGCCGCCCGCGCCGAGCTCGCCGCCGCAGCCGAGGCAGAACTTGTAGAGATCCTGGTTGTCCCGCCCGCAGCTCTTGCAAGTCGCCATCAGGTGATCTCCACGCGCAGGAGCTGCTGGCCGAGGAAGACGTAGTCGCCGTGAAAGAGCGCCGCTTCGCCGGCGACGCGCACGAAGGTGCCGTTCTTCGAGCCGAGATCGGCGATCTGGAACTTCTCGCCCTCGTTGTCGAGCGCGGTCACCGTCGCGTGGCGGCCGGAGATGAACGGATCATCGGGGAAGTTGATGTCGTTGCCTTCGCGGCCGATGGCGAGCGAATCGTTGCGCGCGCGGAAGACCATGCCTTCGTGGCCGCCGGCGAGGAGCTGCGTGAGCGCCAGGCGCGAGGGGCGCTTGGGCGAGCCGTAGAAGTAGGTGCCTTCGTCGTCGGGGATGGGCACCGCCTCGGGCGGGCAGGCGTCGACGCGGAGCAGCTGCTCACCGACGAGAAACGTGGCGCCGCCCGAGACCACTTGGGGCTTGATGATGCGCACGAACACGCCGTTGGCCGAGCCTTCGTCGCGCACCACCAGCTTCTGGTCGCGATAGATGAAGTTGGCGTGGCGCGGCGAGAGCAGCGGATCTTCGGGGAACAAGATCGCGCCTTCGAGGCGGCCGGCGATGTGCTCGGTCGACGACAGGACGTAGGTGATGCCGTCCATGCCTTCGCCCTTGATGAGGATGAGCTTGGGCGACGGCGCCTGCATGGCGCCGAAGAACATCGTCTTGGCGCCGGGCTTTGGTCCGCCGGCGGGACCGCCGGGGCGGCCCGGCGTGGTCGACGGCGCCGAGGGGGCGGGCGCGCCGGCACCGACGGGCTTGCCGCAGTTGCCGCAGAAGCGATGGCCGGGGGCGATGGCGTCGCCGCAAAAGGCGCAGACCTTGGGGGCGGCGGCGGCGCCGAAGGGATCGGCGGCGCCTTTGGGCGCGGTATCGGCGGCCTTCTTGGCCACGCCGAGCGAAGCGCCGCACAGCTGGCACACCGTCGCGTTGATCGGCGACAGCGCGTCGCACGCGTCGCAGACGAGCCCCATGGTCATCGCGCTAGCACCCTCCCTCTCGCGAATCGTATCCGATTGCCGACGGACGTCAACGAACCGCTTGTCGAACGAAGCCCGAGGGGTCGTGGCGCAAGGGGGCGAGCGCGCGGGCGCCCTTGTCGGTCCACAGCTCGGGATGGGCGCCGGCGGCGAGCGCGGCGGCGCGGCGCTCGAGCCAATCGGCGGCGTGGAGGGCGTGCTCGACCTCGGCGGCGAGCTGCGCGCGCGACGGGCGCGGCAGCGGCGGGGCGGCGGCGACGGCGTCGAGCGCGGCCAGGCGCACCGGGCGCGCTTTGTCGGTGAGCATGGCCGCGAGGAGATCGGCGTCGTCGTTGCGCGCGGCCAGCCGGGCGACGCGGGCGCGCACCGCCGCATCGGCGTGGGTGGCGAGCGCGCGCACCGATGGGGCGACGCGCGGCCACAGCGCCGCTTCCGATTCGCTGCCGGCGGCGGCGAGATCGTCGAGCGCGCGCAGGATGATGTCGCGGTGGCGCGCCAGCGCGTCATCGAGCGCGTCGGCGACGGCGGCGAGGTCTCCCGCGCTGTCGATGGGCGCGGGCGCGGCTTCGCCCGGCGCCGGCGTGGCGGCGAGCGTGGCCAAGGAAGCGAGCGTGGCGCGCACGTCGAGGCCGTCGTCGCCGCGCGCCGGCGGCGGCAGCGCGCGCGCCAGGAGCGAGCGTCGTGACAACGCCAGGGTGGCGGTGCGGCGAATGTCGTCGCGTTTGACGAAGACCGCGCGCAAAAGCGGCGGTCGCGCCTCGTCGCCACCGACGGCGCCGAGCGCCCAGGCGGCGGCGTGTTGCACCTCGTCGGCGCCTTCGCCGAGCGTGGCCGCGAGCGCCGCGCGCACGCTCGCCCGTTGCGTCGTCGACAGCGGCGCTTGCGCCCGCAGCGCGGCGGCACCGAGCCCGAAGGCGCAGCCGATGCGCGTCTCCGGCCTGCGCGCCTCGGCGGGCTTGAGATGCGCGATCATCGCATCGAGCGCGCGGCCGTCGGCGTGGGCGCCGAGCGCCATGCATGCCATCGCCTGCACGTCGGCGGCGCCGTCGTCGAGCGCGCTCGTGAGCGCCGCCTGCGCGCGCTTGTCGGCGAGCCGGCCGAGCCCGTAGGCGGCGGCCACGCGCAGCTGCTTCTCCGGATCGGCGGCGAGCTTCTGCAGCATCGGCAGCTCGCGCGCCGTCGCCACTTCGGCCGCGGCCAGCGCCGCCAGCTCGCGCAGCTCGACGCGGCTCGCGCGATCGTCGTGCCCGACGCCGATCGACGGCACCGCCGCCACGTGTCGATCGAGCGCCAGCCGAAACAGCGCCGGCGCCGCCGACGGATTGCCGATGGCGCCAAGCAGCGCCACCGCCACGCGCATCTCGTGCGCCTCGCCGTCGACGAGCACGTCGAGCAGCGGCCTGAGGCCATGCTCGCCGAGCCGCTTAAGCTCCAGCCGCACGCTCTCGCCATCGTCGTTTCCTGGCGCAATCGCGCGCGCCGCCAGCGGCGTGCCGTAACGGTCGTAGAGCTCGATCAATAGATTGCGATAGACCGGCTTGTCCGCGTGCGCGTACGCCAGCGGCGACAATTCGCGCTCGAGCTCGCCCAGCGATCCGAGATACTCCTCGAGATCGATCGCCCGCCGCGCCGCATCGATCACCATCTCCTCGTCGGGCGCGCGGCGCATCACCGTGCGATACAGCTCGGCCGCGCGCGCCTCCTGCCCGATGCGGATGCGCAGCCGCGCCAACGTGAAGTAGACCTTCCACTGCCGATCGTCGAGCTCGAGCGCGCGCTCGTATGCCTGCGCCGCGCCGTCGAGGTCCTCGCGCTTCTCCAGCACCTCGCCGAGGCGCACCGTCGCCGCCGCATCGGCCGGCCCGAGCTGCACCGCGCGCTTGGCGTACGAGAGCGCGTCGGCGTCCTGATAAAGCTGCAGCGACAGCTCGGCGATCTGCGGATAGAGCTCGTGGCCGCGTTCGGGCGCCAGCTCCGCCGCCTTCTTCAGCGCCGCCAGCGCGTCGCCGAGCCGATGGCGCGCGCGATCGACCTGCGCCAGGCCGAGCCAGGCATCGGCGCGCAACGCCCGCGAGCGCGCCGAATCGGCCAGGCCGCGCAAGAGCTCCTCGGCCATCTCCATGCGCCCCATCTTCACCAGGGCGTCGGCGGCGATGAGCGTGTAGGCCGCCGCCTCTTCCTCGTCGTGCTTGCGCTCGCGCTGCGCCTCTTCGCGATATTCCTCGACGATGGAGCCGAGCCGCCCGGTGCGCTGCGCGATCACCAGGAGCCGCTGCCGCGCCTCGAGCTGCGCCGGCCGATCGTGCTTCTCGGCCGCGCGCGCGAACAGCGTCGTCCACACGTCGAGCGCCTCGCCGTCGCGATGCAGCCGTTCGAGCGTGGTGCCGAGCCCCTTTTGCACCGTCACGTCGTCGGGCGCGAGCTTGGACGCCTTCTCGAACAGATCGAGCGCCTCGGGCGCCATGTCGTGCTCGACGAACACTTCGGCCAGGCGCGCCATCGCCGGAACCTTGGGACCGCGTTCCAAGAGCTTTCGCCACAGCTCGACGGCGCGCTTCTTGTTGCCCTTTTGCCACCACAGCTCGCCGAGCGCGACCAGGTGCGCGTCGTCGCCCGGCTCGAGCCGCACCAACAGCTCCTGCTCGCGCATCGCGGGATCGGCGAGGTTCCAGCGCGTGTACAGCTCGGCGAGCTGCGCGTGCAGCGCCGGATCGGTCGACTCGCGCCCGAGCGCCTGCGCGATCTTGAGCGCCTCGTCGCGGTTGCCCGCCTTCATGAGCCGCTCGGCAAGCTCGAGCCGAAAGCGCGCCTCGCCCGGCGCCGACGCGATGAGGCGCTTGAGCTCGGCCAGCGCCTCGGCGTCGCGTCCGGTGCGCTCGTAGAGCGCGATCAGCCGCCGCCGCGCGTCGAGCGCTTGCGGATCGATCGCCAGCGCGCGCTTGAAGTCCGCCTGCGCCTTCTCGGCGTCGCCGAGCTCGTCGTAGAGCCGGCCGAGCAGCTCCCACTCGGAGAAGTCGCGCCCGCCGTCGGGCCAGGCGCGCTCCCACTCGCCGGTGAGCATGCGCAAGGTGTCGTGCTTGCGCGCCAGGCCCACGATCTTGTCGGCCGCTTCGCGACGCAAATAGTTGCCCTTCGGCGCCAGCGCGAAGGTCTTGTCGTAGCTCTTGCGCGCCTCGGCGTCGTCGTTCGCCGCCTCGGCGAGCTCGCCGGCGCGCAGCCACGCCTGCCCCTGCTGCGCCGGATCGCGCGCCATCGTCGCGGCCAGCGCGCGCCACTCGACGGCGGCTTCGCCCGGCTGTCCGTGCGCGGCCAGCGCCTCGGCCCACTCGCGCTTGGCGTCCTCGTCGCGCGGATCGAGGCGCACCAGCTCGTCGTGATACTTGCGCGCCTCGGCGAGGGCGGCCTTGGCGTCGAGCCCGCGATCGGGAGCGAGCGCGAGATCGATCAGCTTCTTCAGGAGCGGCCGCTTCTTCTTGCCGTCGCTGGTGGCCCCGAGCGCGCGTTCGTAGAGCGGCCGCGCCTCGCCGTTCTTGCCCAGGCGCGCATCGGCGTCGGCGAGCGCGGCGAGCGCGCGCGCATCCTGGTCGTTGGCCTCGAGCGCGGCCGCGTACGCCTTGGCGGCGCCGGCGAAGTCGCCGCGATCGCGCAACAGGTTGCCGACGGCGAGCCAGTCGTTGACCTCGTGCGACTTCTCGGCGACGCCAGAAAGCTCGCGCTCGAGCACGGCGACGCTCTTGTACTGCTTGTAGAGCGCGGTCAGCCGCGCCAGCGCCTCGCCGTCGTCGGGGTTGCCGTGCAGGATCTGCTTGTAGCGGCCGACCAGCCGCGCGTCGAACGGCGATCGCTTGACCTCCCAATCGGCGCGCGCCGTCGCCGATCCGGCGAGGACGAGCACCAGCGCGACGGCCAGGCGGCGCATTCCGCAAGCATAGCGCGCATTTTCGCAACGTGGTACGAGGCGCATCGATGAAGGCTCTTTCGCTTCTCGTGCTGCTCGCCGCCGGCTGCGGCGACGACGGCGCCGGCGACGCGCGTGACCTTGCCGTCGGCGAAAACGATCTCGGCGCCGCACCCGATCTCGCCCTCGCCGGCGACGGCGGCTCGACCTGCGCCTACGACGAAACCTCGGACGGCACCGCGAAGCTGCTCGCCATCTACACGCTGCCGCCGACGTCGATGACGGTCCTCAATCCGTACCTGACCGCGACCGACCTGACCAACGCGATCGCCAACGGCGCCATGACCACCGACGATCCGGGCCCCGGCTCGGGCCTCGAATACGGCGGCGGCTGTCCCGGCACCTTCTACATGATCACCGACCGCGGCCCCAACAACACGCGCACCGCCGGCGACGGCGTCTACTTCCCGCTGCCGGCGTTCACCCCGACGGTGGTCACCGTCCACGGCGACGACGGCACCGGCGCCATCGTCATCGACGCGGTGCTGCCGCTGCGCAATGACGACG
>DASXOU010000822.1:0-4586 GCA_036494045.1 Polyangia bacterium
GGAACGAGGACCGCGAGAACGACGAAGGCGAGCGCCGCCAGCGGCAGCGCGAGTCGAGTGAGCATGGCGCACCTCCCGACGCTACAAATACGAGCGTTCGCTCACATTGGCAACTCGCATTTGTCGAAGGACACGCGAACAGAATAGTTTTTAGTCGTCCGTGGGCAGGCCCTGCAGGGCCGACTGCAATTCGCCGAGGGAGTGGGCGTCCCCCTTCTTCTGCGCGGCGGCGATGCCGTTCTCGTAGATCCGGCGCGCCTCTTCGAGCCGATGCATCGACGCCAACAAATTGCCGTGCATGAGATACGCGGCCACGTACTCGGGCCAACGCGCCTCGAGCTCGCCGAAGGCCGCGTGCGCCTCGTCGGCCTGGCCGGCGTTCTTGTACTCCATGGCAAGCCCGTACCGGGCAAATGGATCATTCGGCTGCTGGGCGACGATCTTCTTGATCACTTCTATGCGCGACATGCCCCGAACAGTATAAAATGATGGTCCCGTGCGCTACCGCCTACTCATCGTCGACGACGACCCGCTCAATCTCGATGCGCTGACGCGCGTCCTCCGCCACGAATATGATCTGGTGCGCGCCGAATCGGCCGACGCCGCGCTGCAGATCCTGCGCGACGAAGGGCGCCACATCGATCTGATCCTCGCCGACAAGTCGATGCCCGGCCGCTCCGGCGTCGAGCTGCTCGAGGAGGCCAAGGGGCTCTCGCCGGCGATGCGCATCGTCCTCACCGCGTATCCCGACGCCAGCGACCTCATGGAGGCGATCAACCGCGGCGAGGTCTATCGCTACGTCACCAAGCCGTGGTCGCCCGAGGAGCTCAAGATCGTCATCGCGCACGCGCTCGAGCACTATCAACTCGGCCGCGACAACGCCGAGCTCATCGCCGAGCTCAAGCGCAAGAACGCAGAGCTCAAGGCGATGGCCACGCGCGTCGCCGACGCCTTCTTGAAGCGGCTCGACAAGTCGGGCGGCGCGGTGCCCGACGGGCAGCTGGCGATGCGCGACATCCTGGCCGCGGCCGCCTATCCGACGGTGAAGACGGCGGCCAAGGCGATCGTGCAGGCGCTGACCCGCGCGCGCGATCGGCTGCGCGAGCGCGAATCCCACGGCTCGGGCGGCGCCGAGATCGACTACTTCGACGTGGTCACGCGCGACTGTCTCGCCGAGGCGCGCCGCATCTTGTCGGTCGTCGACGAGATCGACGAGATCGCCAGCTAGTCCGCCGACCGATCTGGTCGCGCGCGCCGCTCGTACGATCGGTGTGCAGCGGATCATCGACAACCTGACGCGTCAGCATCGCGAGCTGGTCCGCACCGCCAAGCAGCTGTTCGGCTGGCTCGACCCCGCCAAGCTGCGCGCCCACGGCGCCGGCGACGTCTATCGCGAGCTCTCGTCGCTGAGCGGGATCCTGCGCGTGCATCTGGCGATGGAGGACCGCTCGCTCTATCCGCACCTCGTCAGGCACCCCGACCTACAGCTGCGCACATTGGCGCAGCGCTTTCTCGACGAGCGCGCGCTGCTGCGGCAGAGCTACGACGACTATCGCGCGCGTTGGGCCTCGCCGGCGGCGATCGAAGCCGGCGCCGACGCATTCGTCGAGGAGACGCGCCTCATCCTCGGCCTGTTGTGGACGCGGATGAAGACCGAGGACGACGTCCTGCATCCCGAGATTGTCCGCGTCACGGCACGGTGATGACCACCGGCCAGCTCGTGAAGTCGGTGAGCGAGCGGCTCGAGGTCAAAAAGATCGTGGCGCTCGCTTTGGACGCGGTTCCGGCGGGCACGGTGATGGTCAGGTGCGCGAGCTGGCCGTTCTGCATCGTCGTGGTGTCGAGCATGGGCTTCGGGTCGAAGCTGGTGCCGTCGTCGAGCGGGCTCGACAGCGCGTCGGCCGAGATCATCCACGGCGAAGTGGCCGCGCTCGACCATCCCTTGACGTCGAACGTGAAGCTCTTGCCGGCGGCGACGGCCTGCACCTTTCCCGGCGTCGCGGTGGCGTTGTAGAAGGGCTCGGCCGGCGCCGGGATGCACGGATCGCGGTCGTTGGCCTTGGCGGCGCTGTTGGACCAGATCTGCTGCAACGAGTAGCCGCCTTCGCTCGTGGTCAATAGCTCGCAGAAGTCGGCCGCCTCGCCGTCGAGCACCGACCATGGGTTGGTCGTGTCGGTGAGCACCCAGGCCGGGTTCGAGTCGGGAAACGGATCGGTCGCGCCTTCGAGGAGCTCGTGCGACGCCGAGGCCTGGATGTCGGCGAGCGCCTCGTTCTTGCACGTGGGCACGACCGAATAGGGGAACGGCGTCGCGCCGTTCTTGCCTTCCCAGTGATAGCCGCCGATCGCCGAGCTGCCGACGGTGAGGCAGGTGTCGGCGCCGCCGAACGCGCTCTCGACGACGGTGCCGGGCGGATAATAGATGAGGTAGAGCGGCTGGCCGGCCGTCGGCAGCGTGCCGTCTTTGATCTTGGAGACGATGAGCGTCTGGATGCTGTCGTCGGTGACTTTGGCCGCGGCCGTGTCGGTGAGCACGACCTTCTTGACGTGCGTGGCCGACTGGATGCCGTAGTCGGCGCCGACGGTCTTCAGCCAATTGGAGCCGACCACGAAGTCGCCGAAGGCGCCGTCGGCGGCGCTGTTGGGATCGGCCGTGAAGGTGATGGTGACGAGCGAGAGCGCCGCCAGCGTCGCGCCGCCCTGGTTGGGGATGACGGGCATCGCCTCGTGCGCGCCGATGGAGAAGCTGCCGCCGCCACCGTCGCTGCCGGCGCCGCCGCTGCCGCCGTCGGCGGGCGCGCCCGGGCTGCCGCCGCTGCCGGCGTCGTCGCCGCTGCCGTCGCCGCCGACGCCGTTGCCGCCGCCGCGCCCGGCGTCGCGGCTACATCCGCCGGCGAGCAGCAGGACGACGCCGGCGATCGAGAGTGCGCGCATGCGAGCCGACAAAGCATGCGCCGTTCCAACCGCGCGACGAGCGCGGACGGCCGCTTACGCCGCGCGACGCGGCCGCTGACGAGGACACGCATCCTCACGGCCCACGCGCGAGTGAACCCGGCGATGTGTAGCGGCGACGCTACGCGCTAGCGCTGGTCGCGGCCGATCCAGCGCGCCGTGCCGACGAGCTCGTCGATGCGCGCTTCCAGCTGCGAGAGCTTCTCCGGCGCCGAGCGATCGCCGTGATAATGATGGATCGTCTTCTTCTGGTAGCCGTCGGCGTACGAGGTGATCGCCGAGGGATGGTCGGTGACGTCGTAGCTGTCGTATTTGTCGGCGAGCGCGAAGAAGCCGGCGCCGCGAAACGCGTCGGCGAGCGCGGTCAGCGTGGCGGCGGGCAGCTTCGCGGTCGCCTTGCCGGTGACCTTGACGAAGCGCTTGCCTTCCCACTGCACGGTGCCGTCGCGCAGCACCGTGACCGTGTAGATCGGGCAGCGCCCGTAGCAGGCGGTGCGCTCGAGCGACAACATCACCGACGGGCCGCGCGGCGCTTCGGGCACGCTCGAGTCGGCAAACACGAGCGTGGCGGCGGCGAGAACGGCGCAGGCGACCAGAGTGCGCATGACCTATTGTACGCGCGTTTCGCGCAAGGCTGCCCGCCCGCCCAGCTCGGAGAGCGCGACCGCGCCGAGCCCGATGAAGGTGACGACGCCGATGGCGTGCGTGACCAGCGCGAACGCAGCGGCGCGTGCGGGCGCCGCGCCCAGCGCCGTCAGCGTCCAGGTCGCCGCCGCGTGGAAGACGCCGACCGACGACGGCGCCGACGGAATCGCGATGGCGAACAAGATCGCCGCCACCAGCACCAGCGTCGTTCCCGTCGGCAAGCCGTCGAGCCCGAAGGCGTAGAGCGCAGCGCCGTAGGTGGCGGCCAGCGTCGCCGGAATCGCCAGCGTCGACAGCGACGCCTCGACCAGGCGCCGCCGCGAGCCGAGCGCCGACAAGCCGTCGGCGAAGCCTTCGACGAGATGGCCGAGCCACTGCCGGTGCGAATGCGCCCACGCCCCGGTGGCCGCGCGCCGGCGATAGAACACGACGAGGAGCACGATCATCAGCGCCGCCACGGCCGAGCCGATCGCGGCGAACAGATGCATCGCGCGCGTGTCGGCGGCGGCGAGCCCGAGCGCGAACGACGGCATGCAGGTGACGGCGAGCAGCGCCACCAGATCGAGGATGCGCCCGAGCACCAGCGCGCCGGTCACCGTCGAGGCGCGCACGTCGTCCGCGCGCACCAGCGCCACCACGCGCGCCGCCTCCGACAACCGCGCCGGCAGGATGTTCTGCATCATCATGCCGACGGTGACCGACTGCCACGCGGCGCGCCAACGCGGCTCCGATCCGTCGCGACGCCGCACCAGCGACTGCGTCTGAAAGCTGCGCAAGACCAGCGTCGTCACGTTGAGCGCGGCGAACGCGCACAGCCACGCCGGCTGCACGCCGCCGAGCGCCACGCGCAATTCGCCAAGGTGCACGCGTGGCACCACGTGCAGCCCCGGGCCGGCGGCGCCGCCGATGCCGACGCGCCAGAACGCGAACAAGAGCCCCGCGGCGCTGACCACGACGCCGAGCACGCTGACGGCGACGACGCGCAGCTT
>DASXOU010000823.1:0-10289 GCA_036494045.1 Polyangia bacterium
ACGAACCCACTGACGAGCGCGCTCGACGAAGGCACGACCACGCACACCGCCGCGGTCGGCTGCTTTCAGGATTTCCACACGTGCCTCGCGGCGGCGACGGACGATGCGTCGATTGGCGCCTGCAAGGACGCGCTGACGGCCTGTCTGCCGACGCCGAGCGGGACGCTGCCGGGGCCGAACGTGTGCGACGCGGGCGGCGGCGGCCACGATCACGGCGACGGAGGGATGCCGCATGGCTGCGGCGGCGATGGCGGGATGGCGATGCCGCCGCCGAACGGAAACGGAAACGGGCCTGGCGCTGGCCGCGGCCCCGACGGCAACGCACACGGCCCCGGGTTTCCGCTCACGCCCGACGGCCGCGCCGATCTCGAAGTCTGCCGCGCCGAGCTCAAGGTCTGCCTCGCCGCCGCCGGCGCCGATCCGTCGGCGTGCGCCACCAGCGCGCGCCAGTGCGTCCACGACGCGCTCACCGCCGACTTCACCGCCGTCTGCACCGCGCTCGCGGCCGCCTGCGCCGCCTGCACCACCACGACGCAGCTGTGCAGCGACATCAGCGCGCGCTGCGCCGCCGGCCTGACCCTGCCCGACTCGCCGTAGCCCTTCGCTACCCGCCCGCCGCCAGCACGTAGCCGGCGCCCCGCACCGTCTTCAACAGCCGCGGATGCCGCGGATCGTCGCCGAGCTTGTGGCGCAGCCGCGAGATGTGTCCGTCGATCGATCGATCGAACGCCTCCTCGGCCGACCCCTTCGCCAGGTCGAGCAGCTGCTCGCGCGACAAGACGCGCCCCGCCCGCTCCGCCAGCGCGCGCAGGATCGCGAACTCGTAGCCGGTCACCGCCACGTCGCGCCCGTCGAGCGTCGCGCGCAGCGCCGCCGTGTCGAGCACCAGCCCGCCGACGCGCAGCACCCGATCGCTCGGCCCGCTGCGCCCGCGCGCGCGCCGCACCTGCGCGCGAATCCGCGCCAACAGCTCGCGCGAGGAGAACGGCTTGGCCACGTAATCGTCGGCGCCCGCCTCGAGCCCCATCACGCGATCGGCCTCTTCGCCGCGCGCCGTCAGCATGATGATCGGCGTGTCCCGTTGCTCGCGCAGCGCGCGGCACAAGGTCATCCCGTCGACCCCCGGCAGCATCAGATCGAGCAGCACCAGATCGAACGACGACTTGCGCGCCTCGTCGAGCCCCTTGCGCCCGTCGAACGCCAGCGCCACCCGCACCCCGTGGCTCTCGAGGTAGCGCGCCGTGATGCGCGCCAGCCGCTCGTCATCCTCGATCAGCAGCACCGATAAATTGGTCGAATCGCCCACCCACTTCAGTATAGGGTGCGAGCCCCATGGCCGATCATGCGGAAATGTTCGCGCGCGCGTCCCTCGTCACCAATTTTCTGAGCAAGATCATGTGCGGCGTTATGTCGCATGGCAGCGCGCAGGCGAGCTGAAGTATGCTGAACAGCGCAAGGAACAGCCCGTGGCATCCCACTCGTACTTGAAGCTGGTCCCCTCCTCCGTCGCCGACGCGATCCTCGCCAGCAATTCGATCGCGCGTCGCTCCTTCGCCGTCGCCTGCGCGCGGCTCGCCGTCGAGCGCTGCGCGCCGGCGGTGCTCGGCCTCGACGACGGCGCCGACATGACGCTGCTGCAGCTGCGCGATCACGCGCTCGCCGCCAACGAAGCGCGCGAGATCGAGAGCATCGATCGCCAGCTCAGCCGCTGCGAGGACCATCTCTACGCGCAGCTCTGCGCCCTGCGCGCCGACGACGGCGAGGCGCCCTACAGCGAGTTCGTGCGCCTCGCCGCGCAGCGCCACGCGGTTCGCGCCCTGCGCGCCGCGCTCTCTCCCGACGGCATCGCTGCCGCCGCCAGCGCCGCCTTCGAGGCCCTCTCGGTCACGCGCAACGAAGCGGACATCGAGGCGCTGGCGCAGCGCACGCTCCCGACCGCCTGATCGCGATCGATCTCAGCGCCCGCGTCCGGCGACTTTGCCGGTCAGCCCGCGCCAGGCGTCGAGCATCATCTCGGCGCGCGTCGCCACCCGCCGCAGCTCGGACGCATCGATCTGTTCGAGCATGAGCAGCCGCTCGATCTCGCCGCGCGATTCGTCGAGCGCCTGCGCCACGATCGATCCGCGCGCCAAGGCATCGCACGCCGCATCGCGCAGCACGGATGCGAGCTCCTGCAAGCGCTGGCGTTCGGGCGCGTCGATCGGGCGCGTCATGGTCTCCTACTCACCCCTACCAAGGGGGCTAGGCGCCGATCCGCGGGCGTCAACCCAAGCGTTCAAAATCGCTGATCAAATTGTCTGACAACGTCTCTCAACCGTCGGTGACCGCTCGGTTTCGGCTCAGTGATGTCGCCGATGCTTGCGGCGCGCCTTCTTCGCCGGATGCGCCGGCGCCGTCGTCGGAGGATCGACCTTGGCCGCCGCCGCCACCTTCACCGTCAGCCGGCCGTTCTCGGTCTGCAGCTCCTGCACGCGCGTCTCGAGCGCGCGCTTGGCGCCGTCGACTTCGCCGAGCTCGACGCGCGCCTTGGCTTCGGACTTCGCCGCCGCCGCCGCGCGCGCGTTGGCCGCGTCGAGCTTCTGCTCCTCGACGAGCATGAGCCCGATGGCGGCCAGCATCGTGAGCGCGAACAGGATCCACGCGAGCATCGACTGCTGCCTGGCCGGTGCGATGATCTGCTCTCCCGGGTACTCCATGCCGTCCGACAGTGCAAAGCCCGTGTCACTCTTGCGCGCCCGCCGGCCGCGGGTTTGCGCGAGCTCGCCGGCGCGCGCCTGTCAACGGCGCTTGTCGACTGCGGTCGCCATCCCCAGCGGCGGATGCGCGCGCAGCCACGCCGCGGCGCTCGCCAGCTCCTGCGCCCGCCGCGCGCCGAACGGATGCGCCGCGTAGTAGTCGCGCGCCGCCGTGGCCAGGCCGAACGCGCGCGCCGGATCGCGCGCGAGCGCCGTCAGCGCCTCGGCCAGCGCCAGCTCGGTGTCGGCGCGATCGGACGCGGTCTCGTCGCCGTGCTGCAGCGCGAGCGCGTGCTCGAGCGGCGCCAGCGCCAGCCGCGGCTCGCCGCGCGCGACGTAGGCGGCGCCCAATCCGGCGAGCGCGAACTCGGTCTCCTCGTCGTGCTTGCCGTCGAGCTTCTCGGCCGACGCCAGCGCGCGCTCGAGCCAGCTCACCGCCTCGTCGAGCCGATGCGACTCGATCAGCATCCAGCCGTAGTTGGCCTGCGCCGTCGACAAATGCGATGGGCTCGCCGGCCCCACGCGCTCGAGAAAGCGCCGCGCGCCCGCCGTCGCGGCCGCCAGATCGCCCTCCTCCCACGCGTCGAGCGCCATGTTCTCTTCGATCGTCAAGGTGACGATGCTGTCGGGCCCGAGCATCGCCGCGAAGCGATCGCGACTCTCCTCCTGCAGCGGCCGCGCCTCGGCGAAGCGGCCCATCGAGCCGAGCACCGCCGCCAGCTGCCCGAGGTTGCGCAGCCGATCGTAGACGGCGCCGCCCTCGACGCGATCGTAGAACTGCGCGGCGCGACGATGCAGCTGCGCCGATTCGGCGAGCCGATTGCGCCGCCACTCGAGGATCGCGCGCGCGTACAAGTGATCGGCCTCGGCCCAGGCGTCGCCGCCGGCGTGCGCGACCGCGTCGTCGCCGAGCGTCACCCAATGCTCGGCGTCGGCGAACTCGGCCTGCTGCGCGTCGAGCTCGATCATCTCGGAGGTCAGGAAGGTCAGCTGCACCTCGTCGTGCGCGCGCGCCGCGGCGACGGCGCCGTCGATGAGCGTGGCGTGCGTGGCGGCGAGCTCGCCGAGGCAGCGCTCGGTGCGCGCCAGCTGCAAGTAGATGCCCGCCGACAGCGTCGGATCGTCGAGCCGCGCCGCCTCGGCCGCCGCCGCCGTCGCGTTGGCGCGCGCGTCGCTGCACTTGAGCGCGTTGAGCTCGGCGCGCGCCCGCGCCAGAAGGCGCCGCGGCGCTTCGAGCGCCGCCTGCGCCGCCGCCGGCGCCTGCCGCGGCCGCGCCAGCGCCGTCACGTCCGCGCACGCCGCCACCGGCGGCAGCGACGACACCGCTTGCGCCGCCTTGTCGCCGAGCTCGCGATCGCTGGCCAGGATGCGCGTGAGCTCCTCGGTCTCCTTGCGCCGCCCGTCGAGACACTGCATGCGCAGATCGAGCAGCGCCTCCGACTGCTCGCCGCGCACGCGGGTCGCCTCGCACGCGTCGGTGTACGCGCGCACCCAGCGGCCGGCATAGTCGTCGAGCGCCGCCAGCACGCGCTCGGCCCGCTGCCGCCCGCGCGCGTCACTACCGCCGAGCGCCGCAGCGACGGCCGCGCGCCGCGGTCCGTCCCACACGCCGGCCAGCTTGTCGCCGGCGCCGCGGCACATGCGCGCGCGATCGCGCTGCCAATGCGCGCCCGACACCACTGCGCCGGCGACGGCGACGGCGGCGATGCCCGCCACCAGCGCCGCCGGCACCATCCGCCGCGCCGGCGCCAGCGCGCCGAGCAGCGCGTCCATCGAGTCGAAGCGCGCCGCCGCCGCGTACGACAGCCCACGCGCCAACGCCCGGCGCACCGATCGCGGCACGCCCTTGCGCCGCGGCCGCAGCCGATCCTCTTCGAAGATCGTGCGCTCCAGCTCGCCGAGCGACTTTCCGGGAAACGGCCGCACGCCGTAGAGCGCCTCGAACAGCGCCACGCAGAAGCTGAACTGATCGGCGCGCCCGTCGGGCGGCGTGCCGCGCATCTGCTCCGGCGCCATGTACGCCGGCGTCCCCACGACCGCGCCGTTGCGCGTGAGCTCGCCGGTCACCGTCACGTTGCCGCTCGACTCGGACAAGAGCGGCACGTCCATCTCCGACGGCAGCGCCACCGCGCGCGCCAGCCCGAAGTCGGTGACGCAGACGCGCCCGTCGCCGCCGATGAGGATATTGTCGGGCTTGAAGTCGCGATGCACGAGCCCGACCGCGTGCGCCGCCGCCAGCCCGGCGCCGGCAGCGACGAACACGCGCAGGATCTCCTCGACCGAGCGCGAGCGCGCCGCCTGCCATGACGTCAACGTCCAGCCGTCGATGACCTCCATGGCGACGAACATCTGCTCGTTCCACGTGCCCACGTCGAACACGGTGATGACGTTGGGATGGCGGATGCGCGCCATCGCCTGCGCCTCGCGCCACAGCCGCGCGCGCAACTCCGCATCGGTGAGCTCGGCGCGCACCAGCTTGAGCGCGACCTTGCGCTGCAGCTCCGGATCGAAGGCGCCGTAGACCACGCCCATGCCGCCGGCGCCGAGCACCTCGAGCACCTTGTAACGCCCGACCAGATCGCCGGCCGCGAGCGTGACCGTGGCCTCGCGCGAAGCGCTCGCGCGCGGCAGCGTCGAGGTCGTGGCGTCGGGCCGGTCCATGTTCTGAGCCTCTATATCCGTTATCGGCGGATGTAGGGAAAAGTTGTGTCTCCCGTCGGTGAGCGCGGGAAGAAATTATTTTCGCGCGCGGTAGAACATTTCGCGGGCTCGCACGTTCAAGGCCCCATGAGGCGGAGCTGTGCCCTCGCCGCCATGTTCGCGTGTGCCGCGCTCGCGTCGGCCGCGCGCGCGCAGAGCGTTCGTGGCGACACCTTCAATCTGCAGCTCTTCCGCCCCGCGGTCGACTCCAAGGGCTACGTCACCGTCGACGGCGCGGGCCTGCTCGGCCACCTCGACATCTCGCTCGGCCTCACCGGCACCATCGCCCATGACGTCTTGTCGCTGCGCGGCGCCAACGGCTCGTCGTTCAACGTCGACTACTTGATCACGCCCGAGCTGCAGTTCGCGCTCGGCCTCTTCAAATGGGCCGAGGTCGGCGTCTCGTTGCCGGTGTCGATCCTCTATGGTCATCGCGGCCCGACCTACAAGTCGCCCGACGATCCCAACGCCAACAACGATCTCGCGTTCAGCGGCCAGTTCGTCAGCGACATCGGCATCCACGTCAAAGGGCGCATCTTGAATGGGCACCGTTATCCCGTCGGGCTCGCCGCGCTCCTGTCGGTCTACGTGCCGAGCGCGACCGATCACCAATTCCTCGGCGAGAACCAGGTGACGCTGCGCCCCGAGCTCATCGTCGAGCGCGACTGGGATCGCCGCGGCCGCTTTCGCACCGCGCTCAACGCCGGCGTGCTGGTGCGCCCGTCGGTGCACTCGTTCACCGACGTCGGCACCGTCATCGGCGGCGACGCGGCCGTCAACGCCGGCGGCATGTTCTGCGCGCCCTCGTCGAGCGCGGCCTCGCCGACGCCGATGCCCGGCGACGCCGCGTGCGGCACCGGCCTCGGCCGCGCGCTCGGCTCGCAGTTCACCTACGGCCTCGGCGCCGCCTTCGGCGTCGTGCCGCAGAAGTTCGATCTCGTCGGCGAGCTCTACGGCTACGCCGATCTCACCGGCGCCGCCGCCGGCCATCCGCTCGAGGGGCTGCTCGCCGCCAAGGTCTATCTCGCGCGCAACTCGTACTTCGAGATCGGCGGCGGCGCGGGCCTGTTGCCGCGCACGGTCACGTCCGCCGGCGGCATGACCGGCTCGCCCGCGTGGCGCCTGTTCCTCGGCTTCATCTTCGAGCCTTCCATCGGAGACAGGGATGGGGACGGCATCAAGGATGACGTCGACAAGTGCCCCGACGAGCCGGAAGACTTCGACGACTACGAGGACGAAGACGGCTGCCCCGATCCCGACAACGACAAGGACGGCATCCTCGACAAGGACGATCGGTGCCCGAACGAGCCGGGCCCGATCGAAAACCACGGCTGCCCGGTGACGGTGAAGCCGCCCGAGCCCGAGCCCGATCGCGATCACGACGGCATCCCCGACAAGGACGACGAGTGCCCCGAGATCCCCGGTCCCAAGGAGAACGGCGGCTGCCCGTTCCTCGACTCCGACGGCGACGGCATCCTCGACAAGGACGATCACTGCCCGCACGAGTGGGGCCCGAAGGAGAACTTCGGCTGCCCGCTGCCGCACAAATCGATGATCCGAAAGGGCCAGATCATCACGATGAACCCGATCTACTTCGAGACGGCCAAGGCGATCATCAAGCCGATCTCGTATCCGACGCTCGACGACGTCGCCGACACGCTGAAGTCGAACCAGCAGCTCCTCATCGTCGAGATCCAGGGCCACGCCGACGAGCGCGGCGACGACGACTACAACATGCGGCTGACCGAGGATCGCGCCGCCGCGGTCAAGACGTACCTCATCGGCAAAGGCGTCGCGGCCGACCGCCTGCAGTCACACGGCTACGGCGAGACCAAGCCGCTGTGCCGCCAGCACGCCGAGAGCTGCTGGTCGAAGAACCGCCGCGTCGAGTTCGTGATCCTGCGGCGCAGCGACAATCCGCTGCCGGGGGAGTAGCGCTCGAGGATGCGATGGGCGGCGGGTCCTGCCAGCACATTCGTTTTTTCGGCTGTGTTCTCGGCCCACAACTTTCGCCGGTTCTCCTCGAGCGTGGGCAAAAATGCCATCGCCCGGGCGATCGCGTGCTGCCATGTGCCGTCGCCGCCATAGAGCTCGGTCAGCTTGGGCGCCATCTTGGTCAGGTTCTCGTCGCGGCCGCTGGGGAGCTGGTCGATCGCCGACAAGACGTAGAGCTCCGCCAGGCGAAGCAGCCGCTGCCCGTCGTAACGTGGGTTCTCTGCCGTCGGCGGCACTATCCTTTCCGTCGCCCGCCGCGCGCGAGGAGCTTCACGATCGCTCGTTGCTGCGCTTTGGCCTCGGGCGATCCGCTGCCGCTGCGGCCGCTCGTCGATTTCGCGAGCTGCATCGGCGTCGAGCCGCGATCGGTCTTCTTGCGCGGATCGGCGCCGCGCGCGAGCAGCGCCTCGACCGCCGCCGCCGATCGCGTGCGCACCGCGCGATGGAGCGGCGTCACGCCGGTCGCGTCGGCCGCATTCGGATCGGCGCCGGCGGCGATGAGCCGCGCGATCGTCGCCGCCTGCGCGCGCGGATCCCACGACGCCGCGCCGGGCATTCCGTCGGCGGCATAGTGCAGCGGCTCGGCGCCGCGCCGGTTGCGCGCGCGCGGATCGGCGCCGGCGGTGACGAGCAGCTTGGCGAGCGCGTGCTGATGGGCCGCCGCCGCCACGTGCAGCGCGGTGTCGCCGCCGTACACGTAATGTCGAATCTCGTCGAGGAAGTAGGGCTTGGCCTTGCGCCGCGTCGCGCCCTCTTCGATCGCCGCGCCCGCCAGAAGCGGCATCCGCGCCAGCGCCTTCTTCGCGCCCGCCGCGTCACCGGCCGCGATCGTCCGCATCAGCTCCATCAGCGCCGCTTCGCCCGCCGTCATCGCGCGCGAGCATACTCCAACCCGGAAGCGGCCTACGGCCACAGAAACGGATACTGCGCGAAGCGCTCTTTCATGTGCGCCTCGAACTCCGGATAGTGCCGCCGCTTCACTTGCGCGCGCAGCCCCTCGATCGTCTTGAACGGCAGATCGCGCGACGTGTAGTTCACGAGCCAATCGGGCAGGCTGCCGCCTGGGTTCGCGTGCACCTGATACTCGACGCGCGTCGTCTGCCCGTCGGCGCTCGGCCACAAGATCCAATGGCCGCGCAGATACGGCATGCGCACCACGCCCTTTTGCGGCGGCTCCTTGCCGTCCTCGACGGTCCAGAAGTCGAGCTCCACGCGCCGCTCCTTGTCGTCGAAGCGCGCCACGTTGTGCAGGACCGCGTCGCGATCCGACACCGGCCACGGCGCGTGCGTGCGGTTGTACACGACCTTCTCGCTGTCGCTGATGTCCTCGACCTGCCGCGAGCCGTTGCACGAGTCCATCCACTCGGTCGCGTGCGGCACGTCGCTGAACACGGCGAGGATCGACGCCACCGGCGCTTGGACGGTCGCGCGTCCGCGGAACTCCTTAAGGTTCGAGCCCGCGACCACGCGCCGCTCGACGTCGATGCCGTCGGCCTGCTTGATCATCTGCCAGGCGCCGGTCTCCTTTGGCGTGTCCGCGTGCGCCGCCGACGGTGCCAGCGCCGCCGTCGCGAACGCCAGCGCCAACGCCGCCGCCGGCAGCGCGCGCACTACATTTTTGCGCGTGAAGCCGAGGAGGAGCCGCGCCGCCTGATCGGCCCAACGCGTGGGCACGAAACGCATGAGCGCGACGAAGATCCCGGCGAAGCGCGGCGCCACGTAGCGCGGCCGCGGCCGCCGCGACTCGACCGCGCGCGCGATCGCCCGCGACACCGCCATCGGCCCCACTTGCGTCTGCTTCGCCATCTTCTCCATGCGCTCGTAGGCGCCGAGGACCGGCGCGTAGGGCGAATCGGCGCGGCGATACTTGGCGGCGCCGTCGAGCGAGCGCGGCGTGAACTCGGTCTCGATGGCCCCGGGCTCGATCAGCGCCACGTCGACGCCGAACGGCCCGAGCTCGATGCGCAGCGCGTCCGACAGCGACTCGACGGCGTACTTGGTCGAGTTGTAGACGCCGAAGAACGGCAGCGTGTGCCGCCCGCCCAGGCTCGACACATTAATGATGCGGCCGGCGCGCCGCGCGCGCATCGCGGGCAAGAACGCGCGCGTCACCGCCATCAAGCCGAACACGTTGGTCTCGTACTGCGCGCGCATGTCGGCGTCGGTGATGAGCTCGGTCGGGCCGAGGATGCCGAAGCCCGCGTTGTTGACGAGCACGTCGATCCCGCGGCCGCCGGTGCGCGCGTCGACGATCTCCTTGGCGCGCGCGATCGATGCCCCGTCGGTGACGTCGAGCGGCAAGGTCTCGATCGCCGCGCCTTCGGGCGTCGACTTCAGCGCCGCGAGCGCCTTTTCGTTGCGCCCGCTGGCGAAGACGCGGTGGCCGCGCGCGGCCAAAAAGAGCGCCGCGTGGCGGCCGATGCCCGAGGTGGCGCCGGTGATGAGGACCGTCTGCTTGCGTTGGCTCATGAAAATCTCTCCTCTAGGAATGAATATTCATTCCGCTTTTGGAACAAAAAAAGGGGCCGCTACTCATGCGCGAATCGCCTCCCAGCAGCACTGCTCGGCGGTCATGAGGAGCTCCTTGGTCAGCTTGAGCCGCCCTTCGACGCTCGCGCGGAAGATGCCGAGAAAGGCGCCGTTGACCAGCTCCATGAGCAGCAGGGGATCGGCCTCCTTGATCGCCTGCGCCTGTTGCGCGCGCCGCACCATGAGGACGCCGAACTCGATGATGCCGTGCTCGATCGCCAGGCTCTCCTTGTCGAGGTACGAGCCGTGATGATGCAGCTCGAGGAACGACAATTCCCGAGGGTGAGCGAGCGCGAAGTCGGCCATGCGCTCCCAGATGATCTTGAACTG
>DASXOU010000824.1:0-7825 GCA_036494045.1 Polyangia bacterium
CGCTCGGTGGCGCTGGAGATCTGGCGCGCCGCCGGCGAGGCGACCGCGGCGCTGTTCGGCCCGTCGCTGGAGTCGCTCGGCATCGGCAAGCGCGAGCGGGTCAACGCCAAGGGCACGCCGGTGGCCTGGATCCCCGTCGACAAGATCGCGCGCAGCTTGTGCGGCTCGCATTTTGGCTACGAGCTCTACGCGTCACCGAAGGTTGATCTCTGCGCCGCGACGGGAAATGCGCTGGTGTGCGGCTCGGCGTTCGCCGATCGGCTGTCGCCGGCGCTGCGCTTCCGCGTGGCGCGCAAGATCGCGCTGCTTCGCGATCATCTGGCGCCGCTCGACGCGCTCGACGACGACGAGCTGGCGCTGTTCTTCGCCGCTTGCGCGCGCGTCGCCGAGCTGCCGATGCCGCCGGTGTTGGCGACGTTGCCGGCGGGCAAGATCGACGAGCGCGCCAAGGCGCTTTCAAAGCCGCTGGCGCGCAAGGAGAAGAAGGCGCTGCAGGCGATCGGCGCGCGCATGGCGACGCTGCCGCCGCCGGGCGAGTGGAAGCAGGCGATCCTCGAAGGCGCGGCGCGGGCGGCGCTGGCCGTCGGTGGCGATCTAGTGGCCGCGTTCGGCGAGCTCGGGCTGACGATGGCCCGCGACGCGCGAGCGCAGTCGCTGACCACGTTCGCCGTCTCCGATGATTTTCGCGTGCTCCGCCGCGACATGGGGTTGAAGGGCTGATGGCCGAAGAGCGCAAAGGCGGCGGCAAGAGCGGCGGCGGCGACGAGCTCGACGACTGGGCGGCGGCCATCGACGAGTGGGACGCGAACCTGGCGTTCCCCTCGGCGAGCGAGAAGGCCAAGAACGAAGCGGCCAAGAGCGAAGCGGCCAAGAGCGAGGCCGCGGCGTCGGAGGATCCGAAGACGCGCGACCGCTCGGCCACGCCCGCCGTTGGCGTGCCCGAGCTGCGGCGCGCGCGCGATCCGTCGCAGCCGATCGACGTGCCCGCGCCGCTCGAGGCGGCGCCGTTGCCCGACGCGGCGCCCGAAGAAGATCCGTTGATGCACCTGTTCGACGGCGAGATGGAGCTGCCCGAGGAAGCGGGGCAGGCGCTCGGCACGCTGCTCGGCGACGCGGTCAAGGAGCCGGCGACGGGCGAGGAGCCGGTGGGCAAGCTCGATCTCGACGCCGAGTCGCCGTCGGAGCCGGGGCTGTACGCCGAAGAATCCGAGTCGACGCGCGTCGCCGACGCCGACGAGTTCGACAAGCTGCTCGCCGACACGGCGGCGATCGCCGACCAGGGCTCGGCGCCGAAGCCGATGCCGGAGGCGTCGGACGCGGCCAAATCAGAAGATCCGTCGCTGCCGTCGATCGACATCGCCAGCGATCCCGGCTTCGGCGCCGAGTCGACGCGCGTGGCCGCGGCCGCCGAGGTCGATCAGCTGCTCGCCGACGCCGACGAGGTCGAGAAGGATCTGCCGGCGCCGCCGCCGTCGGGCGTGTTCAAGGCGCCGACATTGCCCGAGCCGGGCTCGAAGCTGAAGCTGACGCCGTCGGGGCGCTTCCAGACCGAATCGGG
The DNA here is from genome assembly GCA_036494045.1 of Polyangia bacterium. Classification (GTDB taxonomy): domain Bacteria; phylum Myxococcota_A; class Polyangia; order Palsa-1104; family Palsa-1104; genus JAQBQH01. The sequence continues at coordinate 1,559 of DASXOU010000824.1, forward strand.
GCGCTACCAGACGCCGTCGGGCAGGTTCGAGGCGCAGAAGCCGCCGGCCGAGCTCGACCTCGAGGTCGAGATGGAGCTCGGCGCCGCCGTCGAGCAGGCGGTGAGCGCGCCGCCGCCCGTCGACGAGGACTTCTACGACGACATCGTGGTCGAGGCCGCGCGCGAGCAGCCGATCGAGCGGCCGGCCGTGCCGCCGCCGTCGCCACCACCGTCCCCGCCGGCCGCCATGGCTGCTGCCGCAGCGCCGGCGCGCGCCGCCGACGACGATCAAGATCTGTTCGAGGTCACCGTCGACGCCGAGGACAACGTCACCCAGGTCTCGGCGCCGGCGTCGCGGCTGAGCGATCCCGATCGTACGCCGCTGCCCATCGCCGACGGCGACGACGAGCCGGTCGGCGCCCAGCCGCTGCGCGTGATGCAGCTCGGCGAGTCGCGCCCGGTCGTCGGTACGCGCGTCGCGGTGCCGCTCGCCGAGCTCACCGCGTCGCTGCCGACCTTGACCATCGTCGACGTCGCGCCGCCGCGCGCGCTCGACACGGCGTACCTGCGCGATCAGCTCGCGCTCTACGACACCGAGCGCCTCTTGTCGCCCGCCGATCAGCCGGCGCGCGTCGCGCAGCTGGCGTTCGCCGCCGGCCGCGTCGCCGAGAAGCTCGGTGACGTCGGCGGTGCGCTCGAGCGCTACGAAGCCGCGCTCGAGGCCGAGCCCAAGCACGCCCACGCGCTGCGCGGGCTGCGCCGCTTGCGCCTCGCCGACGGCAAGCGCGAGCCGGTCGTGGGCCTGCTCGAGCGTGAGATCGCCGAGGCGTCGCCGGCGGAGAAGCGCGGCCTGTACGCGATGCGCGGCGAGCTGGCGCTGGCGCTCGGCGACCGCGAGGTGGCGCGCGCCTCGTACGAAGCGATCTTGAAGGAGCAGGCCGACGATCTCGGCGCGCTCTCGGGCCTCGTCGATCTGGCCGCGTCGGGCGGCGACGACGGACGCGCGCAGGCGATCGGCAACCTCTACGAAGCGGTCGGCTCCGGCGACGCGCCGATGCGCGCGGCGCTCATCGTCGAGCGCGCGCGCCTCGACGAAGCGGCGGGCCGCGTGCGTGAGGCGGTGGCGCACTATCGCGAGGCGCTCGGCCACGATCCGAGCGGCGCCACGGCGATGGCGGCGGCGTGGGGCCTGATGCGCGTCGCGGTGCGCACGCCCGGGCTTGCCGACGACGTCGAGACCCACTCGCGCCTCGCCGAGCTCTTGCCGGCGGGCGCGCTGCGCCAGGCGCTCGAGCGTCGGCTCGGTCTCGTCAAAGCGCGCGCCGGCGACGTGGCGGGCGCGCGGCCGGCCCTGCAAGCGGCCGCCGCCGACGGCGATCGCGTGGCGCTCGCCGATCTCGCCGAGCTCGAGCGCGCCGACGGGCGGCTCGACGAAGCCGCGGCTCTGTTGGCGCGCGTGATCGACGCCGAGCTCGACGCGGGCCGGCGCGCCGATCGGCTGATCGCGCTCGGTGAGCTCGCCGAGAAGCTCGGGCGCGTCGGTGACGCGGCCGCCGCCTATCAGCGCGCCGACGAGGAATACCCCGACGATCCGCGGGCCGCGCGCGCTCTCGAGCGCACGCAGGCAGCCGGCGGCGGCAAGGAAGCGGCGCTGATGCGCCACCTGCAAGCGGCCGAGCGCAGCCCGGCGCGCGCGCCGATGGAGCTGACCTACGCGGCGCGCCTGCTCCGCGAGCTCGGCCGCAGCGACGAGGCGCTGGCGCGGCTCGACATGGCGCTCACCGCGGCGCCCGCGCTCGGACCCGCGATCGATCTCGCCGTCGAGCTGCAGCTCGCGGCCGGCCGCGCCGACGAAGCCGCTGCCGTGCTCGGCCGCGCCGCCGACGCCCTTAGTAAGGATGGCGAGGCGGGCTTGGCGCAGCATCTGCGCATGCGCGGCGCACGCATGCTCCTGCGCGCCGGCCGCGCGGGCGACGCGTTGGCGATGGTGCGTCCGCTGACGCAAGCGAGCGAGGTTCCGCGCGCCGCGCGCTGGCTCGAAGAGCGCATCCTGCGTGCCGCCGAGGGGCAGTCGGACGCGCTGGTCGCGGCGTTGCGCGCCGAAGCCGACGCCGCCGAATCAGCCGGCGACAAGCCGCGCGTCGCCGCGCTCGCCTACGAGCGCGCGCTGGTTTCCGCCGGCGACGACGACGCCATCGACGCCTGGCGTCGCGTGCTCGCGATCGATCCCGGCCACGGCGCCGCGCTCGTCGAGATCGCCGCGCGCGCGTCGGCCGAGCGCCGCGCCGCCGAGCTGCCGTCCTTGTTGCAAGCGCGTCTCGACGCCGCCGGCACGCGCCCCGAAGCGATCGCGGTCGCGCTGCGTCTCGGCGCCGCGCTGCTCGAGGACGCGCGCGATGCCGCTGCCGCCGCGCGCGTTTACGCCGACGCCGCCACGCGCGCGCCCGGCTACGCGCCGGCGCGCGAAGGGCTCGATCGCGTCGCCCACGCCGGCGACGATCCGGCGGCGCACCTGGCCGCGCTCGAGCGCGAGCGCGCCGATGCCGAGTCGCCCGAGCAGCGCTTCGCCATCGATCTCGTCCTCGGCGAGCGGCTCGAGCGCGAGGGCCACCCCGACAAGGCCGCCGAGCGCTATCGCCACGCGCTCGAGTCGCGTCCGACGCATCCGCTGGCCCGGCACGCGCTCGAGCGCGCGCTGCAGGCGGCCAAGCAATATTCGGCGCTCGCCGATCTCGCGCTCGGCGATCTGAAGGAAGCGCCCGATCCGCAAGCCAAGGTCGCCGCCTACGAGCGGCTCGCCTTCCTCGACGGTGACTTGCGCGGCGATCCCAACGCGGCGCTGCTCGGCTGGGAGTCGATCCTCGAGGTCGATCACGCGCACCACGTCGCCATGCGCGTGCTCGAGAAACATTATCTCGGCGATCAGCGCTGGCCCGAGTTGGTCGCGCTCTACGAGCAGATGGGCCTCGGCGCCACCGACGCGGCGTTCGCCGTCGCCGTGCACCTCGATCGCGCGCGCCTGCGCCGCCGGCTCGCCGCCGGCAGCGAGAACAACCAGGCCGTGTCCGAGGCCGAGCTCGCCGTCGCCGTCGACAACGACTATCGCCTCGCGCTCTTCAAGGATCGCCGCTGCCGCTCGGCGCTGCGCCACGTCTACGCGCGCGCGCGCACCGGCCACGATCTGGCGCAAGAGGCCGACGCCGCCGGCGCGCTCGCCGAGGCCACGCCCGACGACGCGCGCACCGCCGCGGTCATGCTCACGCGTGCCGCCGAGGCGCTCATCGAGCTCGAGCGGCCCGACGACGCGCGCGCCCGCTACGAAGCCGCCGTCGAGCGCCTGCCCTCGCACGCGCCCGCGCTCATCGGCCTTTGCGACTTCGCCCTCGCGCAGGGCGACTGGGCGCGCGCTTCGCACGCCGCCGAGCGTGCCGGCCAGGCGTTGCGCGACAACGCCGCCAAGGCGCGCTATCTCCTCGTCGCCGGCGCGCTCGCGCAAGATCGCCTCGACGATCCCGAGGAGAAGATCAACCGCGCGCAGTCGCTCTTCCGCGCCGCGCTCGCCGCCGAGCCGCGCTCGCCCGAGGCCTTCTCGCGCCTCGAGCGCTCGCTGCACGACACGCGCGACTTCGCCGCGCTCGCCGATCTGTACGCGCGCCGCCTCGAGACCGAGAACGACGCCACCAAGAAGATGGCGCTGCGTCTCATGCTCGCGCGCATCGCCCGCGACGAGCTCAAGGATCGCGAGCGCGCGCGCGTCGAGCTCAAGTCGGTGCTGATGCAGGATCCGACGCATCCGGAGGCGCTCGCCGCGCTCGCCGATCTGCAGTTCGAGGACGGCCAGTGGGCCGACGCCGCCGAGACGCTCATCCGCCGCGCGCGCGCCGAGAAATCGCGCACCGCGCTCAAGGATATCTTCTTCAAGCTCGGCCTCATCTACTCGGAGCACCTTCCCGATCCCAAGCGCGCGGTGGCCTCGTTCACGCGCGTCCTGCAAGTCACGCCCGACGACATCGTCGCGCTCGAGCAGCTCTCGAACCTGCACGTCAAGGAGTGGGAGTGGAAGGGCGCCTTGCAGGCGACGATGCGCCTGGCCGGCCTCGAGCCGGTGCCGCACAAGCGGGTCGCGCACCTGCATCGCGTCGCCAAGATCTACGAAGAGGGCTTCAAGGACGCCCGCCACGCGCTGGCCGCGCTGCGCGACGCGCTCGAGATCGATCCGCTTTATCTGCCGTCGATCGGCGAGCTCGCCAAGTTCTTCGATCGCCAGTCCGACGTGCAGTCGATGCGCGTGCACCTCGATCGCACCAGCGCCCGCATCCGCCAGCAGCTCGACGCCAATCCGATGGATCCGGTGTCGTATCACTCGCTGTTCAAGATCTTCGGCTGGCGGCGCGCGCCCGATCGCGCCGCCTTCGCCGCCGGCACGCTCGAGTGGCTCGGCGCCGCCGACGCCGACGAGAAGACGATGCTCGGGCGTCTCACCGGCCGCGACAACTATCCCGGCTCGTCGCTCGGCGATCCGACCCTCGACGAGACGCTCTTCGACGCGCGCGTGCCCGCCGGCTTCCGCAACTTGTTCCGCCTGCTCGACGAGCCGCTGGCCAAGATGTTCCGCGCCGACGTCAAGCGCCTCGGCGTCGGCCGCCACGAGAAGCTGCCGCGCTCGGGCCACGCGCTGCGCGACGTGGCCAACAAGGTCGCCGCCGATCTCGGCATCCGCGACTTCGATCTCTACGTCACGGCGGCGCATCCGACCGCGCTCGTCGTCGAGCTGACCGATCCGCTGTCGATCGTCATCGGTAACAAGGTCATCGAAGGGGCGCACGAGCTCGAGCTGCGCTTCCTCGTCGGCCGCTGCTTCAAGATGATCCAGAGCCACATGGCGCTGCCGATGCGGCTGACGCCCGAGGATCTCGGGCTGCTCGTCGGTGGCATCGTGCGCCAGTTCGTGCCCGACTTCGTGCCGGCCGGCTTCGAGGAGGCGCAGGTCGTCGCCGAGGCGGGGCGCATGTCGCGCATCATCCCGAAGAAGCTGCACGGCGAGCTCTTGCCGTTCGCGCTCGAGTGCGCGTCGGAGTCGCTCGACCTGAAGCAGATTGGCCCGTCGCTGGTGCACACCGCCAATCGCGCGGGGCTCCTCTGCTGCGGCCTGCCGGGGCCGTCGCTGACGGCGGTGCGGCGGCTCGGCGACGAGGCGCAGCTGCGTGCGCTCTTGCGCTTCACCGTCTCCGACGAGCTCGCCGAATTGCGCCGTCAGCTCGGCACCGCGCTCGGATGAGGCAACAGGGAGATCAAGAGATCAGGGGGCGATCTGAAACTGTTCCGATCTGATCTCCCTGCGCTTCTGATCTCGCTGTGGAATGGCTTCTTCTGTCGCCATGGCCACGGCAAATGCGGTCGAGTGACCCCATCGTCCCGAGCAATTCAAGCTAGTTAGTCATGGTACGACCTTTGCTCACATGGCCGCCATCGTGCGGCTTTCCACCGTCGTTCTGGCGCTCTCGCTCCTCGGCTGCGGTCCCAGGACCGGCACCAGCCTCGACCCGATCGCGCCGCAGACGGCCGTCGTCGGCGTCGAGCTCGGCGTCATGCTGCGCGCCGCCACGGGCGGCCACGTCGACTTCGCCTTCCAGTCCGATCTCGACCTGATGCAGCGCAGCCTCATGCCGACGCTGACGCCGTACGCCAACGGCGAGGCGATGTTCCGCTGGACGCCGCTGGCATCCGATCTCGGCGATCACACGTTCCATTTCACCGCGACCGTCGACGGCGTGCCCGCCTCGGAGATGGTCGCGCCGTCGGGCAGCGGGCCGTCCGCGGCGATGTCGACCTCGGTGGCGCTGGTGTCGTCGACGAGCAGCGGCACGACCGCGCACGGTGCCCGCGCCAGATCGAGCGTCGTGCCCTCGCCCACCGGCGAGCGGAACGAGATCGGGCTGTCGCCGGGGACGACGCGGACGGCGACCATCTCCGACGCCGGGACGCCGTCGACCGTCGCGCTGAAGTGGAACAGGTGATCGCCGAGGTCCGACGCCAGCGGGGTCCAGCGGAACATCGCCTCGCCGTGGGCGTACGGCGTGAGCGTCGGCCGCAAGCTGCGCTGACTCAGATCGAGATCGGACTCGAAGGCGAAGTCGACGTGGCCGCCGGTGGCGGCGCGCAGCATGACGCCGAGCTCGACTCCGACGACCGCCGTCTGCGGCGCGATCGGATCGAGGCTGGTGCCGGTCTTGGGACCGCAGCCGAGGAGCGAGAGCGCCAGAACGACGGTGGAAAGCCGCACGATGG
>DASXOU010000825.1:0-2746 GCA_036494045.1 Polyangia bacterium
CGCGCCCGGCGCCGTCGGAGGCGACGCTGACGCTGCCGCCGTGGAGCTCGACCAGGTGACGCACGATCGCCAGGCCCAGGCCGAGGCCGCCGTGCAGGCGCGTCGAGGTCGAGTCGGCCTGGCGGAAGCGATCGAACACGAAGGGCAGGAACGCCGCGTCGATGCCGAGGCCGTCGTCGCTCACCGTCAAGAGCACGTCGGCGCCGTCGCGACGCGCGCCCACCGCGACGGTGCCGCCGGGCGGCGTGAACTTGATCGCGTTCGACAGGAGGTTCCACACCACCTGCTGCAGTCGCGCCGGATCGCCGGCGCCGAGCTCGAGCTCCTCGTCGAGCGCCAGCGACACCGCGATCTGCTTGGCGTCGGCCGCCAGCCGCACGGTGTCGAGCGCCGCCGTCACCACCGCGCACAGGTCGACGGCGCCGACGGCGAGCAGGAGCTTGCCGGTGATGATGCGCGAGACGTCGAGGATGTCCTCGACGAGCCCCGCTTGCATGACCGCGTTGCGCTCGACCGTCTCGAGCGCGCGCGCGGCGCGTTCGCCGTCGAGCTTGCCGGCGCGCAGCATGCGCGTCCAGCCGAGGATGGCGTTGAGCGGGTTGCGCAGCTCGTGCGACACGGTGGCGAGGAACTCGTCCTTGGCGCGGCTGGCGCGCTCCGCCGAGTCGCGCGCGAGCTTCTCGTCGTGGATGTCGGTGGCGGCCGCGATCCAGCCGCCGAGCGCGCCGTCGCCGTCGAGCTGCGGCAGAAGATGCGCCAGGTGCCAGCGATATTCTCCGTCGGCGGCGCGGCGCAGGCGCACCTCGCGCTGCAGCGGCTGGCGATCGGCGAGCGCCTCGGCGATGTCGCGCAACAGCGCGTCGCGCTCGTCGCCGTGCACGACCTCGAGGCCGCGCACGCAGGTATCCGCCACGTCGCAGCCGGTGTAGCGCTGCCACACCGAGTTGCAGTAGTAGAGCTCGCCGCCGGCGCGCATGGCGAGCACCGCTTGCGGCATCGCCTCGATGAGCGCCTCGTAGCGCGCCGCCGATTGGCGCTGCAGCCGCTCGAGCTCGAGCTCGCGCAGCGCCGCCTCGCGCCGCTTGAGCAGCTCGCCGCGTTGCCACAGCTCGACGAACACCGACACCTTGCTGCGCATGATCTGCGGATCGTACGGCTTCATCATGTAGTCGACCGCGCCGTGCGCGTAGCCGGCAAAGATGTGCGCGGCGTCCTTCGAGATCGCGGTCAAGAAGATGATCGGGATGTGGCGCGATCGATCGCGCGTCTTGATCAGCGTCGCCGTCTGAAACCCGTCGAGACCGGGCATTTGCACGTCCATGATGATGAGCGCGAGCTCGTGCTTGAGGACGGCCTTGAGCGCCTCCTCGCCCGAGCCGGCGCGCACCAGCCGATGGCCGAGCGGCTGCAAGATCGCCTCCAGCGCCAGGATGTTGGCCGGATAATCGTCGACGAGGAGGATGCTCGCCGGCGGCGCGGCGTCGGCTCCTTTGACGGGGGGCGCGCTCACGTCGAGGCGCTCCGCGGCGCGACCCACATGCGGATGAGATCGGTCAGCCGATCGTTGTCGATGGGCTTCGGTAGATAGTCGCTGGCGCCGGCTTCGATGCAGCGATCGCGGTCGTCCTTGAGCGCCTTGGCGGTCACCGCCAGGATCGGCAGCGACGCGAAGCGCACGTCGGCGCGGATGTGACGCATGGTCTCGTAGCCGTCCATCTCCGGCATCATGACGTCCATGATGACGACGTCGATCGCCGGCAGCGTCTCCAGCTTCTCGAGCGCGGCGCGGCCGTTCTCCGCGTAGATGACCTCGAGCCCGTGGCTCTCGAGCACGCTGGTCATGGCGAAGATGTTGCGCACGTCGTCGTCGACGACGAGGACGCGGCGGCCGGCGAGCACCTCGTCGCCGGCGGGGACGCGCGCGTGCTCGGGACGCGACTGCAGCTCGTTCGACGTGGCCGTGCGTGCCGGCGCGCGGCCGGCCGGCGCGCTACCCGCATCGGCGCTGCCGCGGCCGTGCAGCACCGGCGCGCCTTGCTGCGCCTCCCGGTCGACGCGATGCAGGAACACGGCGGTGTCGTGCAGGAGCCGCTCGTGCGACTGCCCGCCCGACTTGACGATCAGCGATTCGACCTGCTTCTTGAGGCGCTGCTCTTCGTCGCGGCTCAAGTCCTTGCCGGTGTAGACGACGATGGGCACGTCCTTGTGCTTCGGGTCGGCGCGCACCTTCTCGATCAAGTTGAATCCGTCGAGCGACGGCAACACGAGATCGACGACCATGCAGTCGAAGCCGTCCTTGTCGAGCGCGGCGAGCGCACCTTCGCCGGTCGGCACCGACACCGTCTCGACCTCGCTGGCGTCGGCGCCGGCGACCAAGGCGGCGATGCTGCGCCGCTCGGACGCGTCATCCTCGACGAGCAGGAGGCGCCGCACCTTGCGATCGAGGAACGTCTTCATGTGCGCGAAGGCGCCGTCGAGCGTCTCCTTCGACACCGGCTTTTCGAGATAGGCGAAGGCGCCGAGGTTGGCGCCGCGCTTCTTGGCGTCGACGACGCTGATGACGTGCACCGGGATGTGGCGCGTGCGCGGGTTGCGCTTCAGGCGATCGAGCACCTTCCAGCCGTCGACGACGGGCAGCTGGATGTCGAGCGTAATGGCGTCCGGTTGCAGCTCGTTGGCCAGCGACAGCCCGGTATCGCCGCGGTTGGCGACGACCACTTTGAACCCGCTCTCGCGCGCCAGGCCC
>DASXOU010000826.1:0-13979 GCA_036494045.1 Polyangia bacterium
CGCCCGACGCGGCCGGCACGGGCCTCGGGCTGTCGATCGTCAAGCGCGTGGCCGAGGCGAGCGGCGGATCGGTGACGGTGCGCTCGACGCTGGGGCGGGGCAGCACCTTCGTCATCAAGCTGCCGATCGCGGAATGACGCGGGCGCGCGGCGGAAGGCGCGCCGCGCTCGTCGCCGCGTTGGCGTGCGGCTGCGCCGCGGGCGAGGCGCGCGCCGGCGGCGGACCGGCGACCGACGCGTACCAAGACGTGACCGCCGGCGCGCTCGACGTGCATGCGCTCGCCGACGTCTACGTGCTCCACGACTTCGATCGGCCGCCGTCGGGGCGCACGGTGTTGCGCGAGTTCGATCTCGGCAGCGACGATCCGTCGCTCGGCTATCTGCGGCTGACGTTGGCGCGCCGGCCGTCGCCGATCGGTTTTCGCATCGACGCCGGCGTCGGCGATACCGCCGACGTCTATCGCAGCGAGGATCCCGAGGACGCGCTCCATCCGCAGCTGTCGCGCGCGCTGTCGTACCTCGGGCAGGCGTTCGTGAGCGTGGTGGTGCCACTCGGGCGCGGGCTCGCCGTCGACGTCGGCAAGTTCGCGACGCCGGCGGGGTACGAGGACAACGAGAGCATCGCCAATTGGAATTACTCGCGCTCGTTCTTGTTCAGCTGGGGCGAGCCGTCGTTGCATACCGGCGTGCGGCTGTCGATGTCGCCGATCGAGAAGCTGGACCTGTCCATCTTTTGGCTCGACGGCTGGAACGCCAACTTCGTCGACGGCGACGATCTGCGCTCGTTCGCGCTGGCGGTCGGCGCGCATCCGCGGAAGTCGATCGAGCTCACGCTCACGTATGTCGCCGGCCTGGAACGTGCGCCGACGGCGCTGGCCGATCCGACGCTCGCCTGGCGGACCCTTCTGTGCGCGGCGGCCGAGTGGGAAGCGCGACGCTGGCTGACGCTGGTGCTGGCCGCCGACTACGGCGACGATCGCGCGCGCGGCGGCGTGCGCTGGGGCGGCGTCGCCGGCTACGTGCACGTGCAGCCGTGGCGCTTCGTGTCCGCGACGGTGCGCGGCGAGTACTACGCCGATCCGGGCGGCTTCACGACCGGCACGGCGCAGTCGCTCGGCGAGGTGACCGCGACGGTGGAGCTGCGCGGACGGCGCGGGCCGGTCACGCTCGCGGCGCGCCTCGAGTATCGGCACGATCAATCGACGGCGCGGCCGTTCGTGACGCCGGCGGGGCCGGTGGCGGCCCAGGACTCGATGACGATCGCGCTCATCGCCGCCGCGTCGCGATCGCGGTAGACTCTGGGCGTGGAACGGCCCGACGACTTCACGTTGTTCGCGCAATATCACCTCGGCCTGTTGCCCGACGGGCAGCCGCAGTTCTCGAACCTGCGCGATCTGGCGCACCGCTACGGCGCCGACGTCGAGGACGTCAAGGCGTGGCTGGTGGCCGGGAAGATCGACGCGACGACGGCGGACGACACCGACTACGATCTGCCGGGGCAGCATGCGGAGGCGCAGGTGTTGGCGATGCTCGGGGATGTGGCGGCGACGCTGGCGTTCGCGCGCAAGGTGTACGACGAGTATCGGGGGCGGTTGGGGCACAAGCGGGTGAGGACGTTCGAGGACGACGACAACGACAAGACCGTGTCGGATCGGGTCGAGATCTCCGACGTCCCGCGGAAGCCCTCGTAGTCCGAGCGCGCGGTGGGCGTCGTCCGCTGTCGGTGATCGCCCTCCCGGCGTCGGAATCCGTCGCAGTCGCCGCTTCGCGGCGTGCGACTCCAGCGGGCCGCTTCATGTCGCGCTGCGCTCGACGCGGCCCTTTACGCCGCCGGGATTGCGATCACCGGAGGAGGGCGACGCGCGTGTGGCGCGACTTGATCGGATCGTGGCCGTCGAACTGGCCGGCGATCGGAAAACCTAGCTCGGCGAGGCGGGCGAGAATGTCGGTGGTGGGGTGCGCGCCGGGGAGGATGCGGGCGGCGAGGTCGGGGGAGTCTTCGCAGTAGTTGCAGACGAGGAGCGTGCCGTTGGGGGCGACGTAGTGGTCGAGGAGGTGGGTCAGGTAGGAGGCTTCGGTGGCGGCGGGGACGTAGACGAGTTCGGTGCGGACGAAGTCGTAGCGGCGCGCCGGGACGTGGGTCAACGCGTTGGCGACGGTGAAGGTGGCCGTCGGCAGGCGCGCGTGGGCGAGGGCGATGAGGCGGGGCGAGAGGTCGAGGCCGTGGAGCTCGACGGTGAGATTGCGCGCGGCGGTCCAGCGCGCGACGCATTCGGCGAGGTAGCCGTTGGCGCAGCCGATGTCCATGAACGAGCCCGAACGGTCGATGGCGTCGGCGACGGGGCGGCGCAGCGCGACCCAGCGCGATTCGGGGCCGCTGAAGCCCGATTGCTGCCATGGCGTCGGCGCGTCGGCGTAGCGCGGCTCGAGCGTGGCGCGCATGCGATCGAAGAAGTCCATCAGTAGAATCCTTGCGCGCGCACGAAGAAGCCCTTGTCGTTGCCGTCGCCGAGCGCGGTTTCGTCGTCGCTGAAGGTGGTGAAGTTCCAGCCGACGCCGAGTCGCAGGTGGCCGACGATGATGCGGTTGACCTCGATGGCGACGCCGTGCGTGAGCGCCGGACCGGGGCCGTAGAGCAGTCGATACTCGACGAGCGCGTCCCACGCGCGCGTGACGTGGAACGTGAGCCGGTTGATCCACAAGATCAGCCACGCCTGCGAGTTGCCGTCGGGCGTGAGCTCTTCGCGCAGCTTGGCCGCGACCTTCTCGCCGAGCGAGAACTTCCAGAAGATGCGGCCGTCGCCGGCGAGCGAGGCGACGTGCGCGCGCTCGCGGAAGCCGAGCGCGGCGCCGGTCAACGGATCGACGGGACCGTTGACCGCTTGCGCGTTGGGCAGCCCCTCTTCGAGATAGGTGTAGCGGCCGAGCAGCGCCAGCCGATCGGTCCACGACGGGCGCCAGGCGAAGCCGGCGGTGGCTTCGCTCGAGCGTGCCAAGGACGAGTTGGTGTTCAGCGCCGTCGAGTTCGAGAAGAAGATCTTGCCGCGCAGCATGAAGTCCTGATTCACGCGCCACGTGATCATGCCCTGGATCAGCCACTGCGACTCGCTGGTGGTCGTGGTCGTCGTCGGATCGTCGACGGTGGGCGTGGTCGTCGAGTCTTCGCGCAGCTCGCCCTTGAGCTGCACGCGCAGCGCTTCGCCGGCGTACGATCCGTACAGCGTGCCGGCGATGCGGGAAATCGGCAGCGCGCCGGCCAGCGGCGTGCCCGACGCCGACACCTCGCCGCGCTCGAAGGTCGCGCCGACGACGAACTTCTTCCACAGCGGCAGATCGACGCCGGTGGTGAGCATGTGCGCGCGGCCGCCCCCGGCGACGCCGGGCTCGACGTAGGGCCCGTCGCGGAATTGGTCCTCGGCGAAGAGCGTGGCGCGCGCGTTGCCTTTGGCGTCGCTGATGCGCTCGCGCCCGCCGGCGGCGACGGCGGCGGACACGCGATCGTCGCGATCCTGGGAGAGCGTGAAGGTGCCGTAGAGGATCCGTCCCGGGCCGGCCTCGCTCTTGAGCGACACGAGGCCACCGACGCCTTGCGCGCCGTACGAGACTTCGCCGGTGCCGCTCGTCTGCCACGGCAGCTTGACGATCGCGCCGAGCGCGCCGAGCGAGTTGTCCTGTGCGATCAGGCTGGTCGTCGGATCGCCGCCGCCGTGCTCGAACGCGTACTGCCCGGCGGCGTACAGCGTCAGCCGCGGCGCGACCTTGACGTCGATGCGCACGGCGCCGGTGATGCGATGGCCCGACCGCTGATAATCGGGATCGTCGGAGCTCTCGGCGCGCACGCCGGCGCGCAGGCCGACGAGGTGCCACGCGTAGCTGGCCTCGCCGCCGATGTCGCGGCGCGTTTCGTTCACCGTCGTGAGCGGCGCGCCGCCGGCGTCGTAGACGAGCGCCTGCTGATAACGACGCTCGTCGTAATACGCGTGCAGCATGAGGCCCCACAAGCGCGCCGACGCTTCGCCGCCCCATTGCATGAAGCCCGCGTCGGTGGCGTTGGCGGTGTCGGTGTAGCCCTGATCGACGCCGCGGAAATACGGATGCAGCTGCACGGGGCCGAGGTGCAGATCGGCTTCGGCTTTGTACGCGTTGCCTTGCCGCTGCGTCGGCGCCGCTTGCGAGGTGCCGAGCGCGTCGCTGTAGGTCAGGCCGCCGTCGGACGAAGTGGCGAACGAGCTGAGCGCGCCGTAGCTGTGCGCGTACTCGCCGATGATGACGCCCCACTTCTTGAGATCGATCTGCACGTCGCCGCCGAGGAGCGTGTAGTTGCCGCCGGAGCGGAACTCGTTGACCACCGTGCCGCCGAGGCGCACCGGCCCGAGCTTCTGCGTGGCGCGCGCGCCGATGGTGCCGTCGTCGCTGTCACCGTCGACGATGTACTCGTAGTCGACGATGACGTAGGCGAGATCGCCGTCGACGTTGGACGAGCGCACCAGGCTCTGCGACGGCGCCACCGACGAGACCGGATCGCGCAGGGTGACGCGGCCGGCGATGTAGTCGACCTCGTAATCGACGGTGGTGTGCTGCGCGGTGTTGTTGACCGGGCGATTGGAGATCTTGTCGCGGATCTCGATGCGCACCTGCTCCGAGCCTTCGACGATGTCGCGATGCGAGAGGTAATAGAGCGAGCCGCCCGAGCCGCGCAGCTCGTCGTGCGCGCGCTGCGTCTGCAGCCAGGCGCCGAAGACGATCACCTGCGTCGAGGGCTGGGCGTTGGGATCGTCGGCGGCGCGCACGAAGCTGATGCGCCCGCCGGTGACGGCACGCGAATAGCGCCCGAACTCGACGCCGGTGAGGCCGGTCTGGAAGTTGCCGAAGAGCAGCTCCGAGCGATCGATGGCGATGCGTACGTAGAGGCGCGCGTTCGACTGCGCGGCTTGCGTGGTCTGCGAGGCGTCGCCGTAGACGGTGTAGAAACGATCGGGATCGAGGTTGCGGAAGATGCGCGTCGGATCGCCACGGAACAGATCGCGCCACGAGTCGAGCTGCGAGGTGTCGATGTCGATGCCGCCCTCGAGGAGCCAGCGGCCCTGGATTCGCCCTTTGGCGTAGAGCTTGACGCGGCCTTGCGCGTAGAGGCCGCCGGAGCTGCCGGCGGCGCCGTTCGACTGCACGTAGCCGATCTTGCCTTCGGCGAGGCCGACGAGGAGCACGAAGTCGCCCGAGGCTTGCAGCGTGTGATCGAAGCGCGCCTTCAAGCCGTCGGCGAAGGCGACGTCGACGGCGATGCCGGCGCCCGACTCGGGCACGCGCAATTTCACGGCGACCTTGCCCGCCTTGTCGGGCGCGAGCGCTTGCCCGGCGACGGTGAGCGCGTGTAACGGCGCGGTGACCGCGCCTTCGAGGAGAAACGTGGGCTCGGCGAGCGCGCCGGCGGGAAAGCGCAGCGTCAAGCGCGGGACCTCTTCGCGCGGGATGATGAGCGAGCCGCCCTCCGCGCGCTCGGTCCAAAAGACGTCGCGCTGCGCGACCACGACGCGGCCGTCGGGCCACTCGGTGACTTGCGAAAAGCGGTTCTGCCCGCGGCGCAGAGTGACGTCGACGCTCCAGGCGCCGGTCTTGTCGAGGCGCGCCAGGTGGCCGTCGACGGTGACGCGGGCGCCGACGACGGCGATGCCGGCGAGGCGATAGATGAGCCCGCCGGCGTCGGTGAGGCGCAGCTCGGGCAGGACCGTCGAGACTTGCGGGCGGGCCAGCGGCGGCTCGGGCGCCGGCACGCGCACGCCGAAGTCGATCTTGGTGAGCGAGCCGGGCGTCACCGGCACGATGCGCGTGACGTCGGTGGTGATGGTCGAGCCGGGCGGCAGCGAGTACTCGGCGACCTTGATGGCGCGATCGCCGGGGATGATGCCGGCCAGGTGATAGCGGCCGGCGGCGTCGGTGAGCGACTGCAGCCCGTCGTCCATGACCACGAGCGCGCCGCCGAGGCCGGGCTCGCCGCGATCGCGCACGCCGTTGCCGTTGTCGTCGCGGAAGACTTCGCCGAGGAGCGTGCCGAGATCGAAGTCGGGATCGGCTTCGACGCGCACGCCGGCGGTGGCGTCGGCGAGCGTGGCCGAGGCTTGCGTGAGCTGCGCGCGCAAGGTCTCACGGCCGCCGACGTTGGCGCGGCCGTTGAGGCGCGCGCGCACGTTGACGGCGACGGTGGCGCCGGGGCCGATGGTGCCGACGGGGACGAGCAGCGTCGCGCCCGCTTGTATTGGTTTCACCGCCATGACGCTGCCGTCGGCGGCGGTGACGCGCGCGTCGGCGACGCGCAGCCCCTTGGACGGCGTGAGCACGACGACGGGCGCGCCGAGCGTGGCGGCGCCGATGGGCACGCCCGCCTGCACGACGAAGGGCACGAGGTCGTCCTTTTCGGCGACGAGCTTGGCGGCGGTGACGGTGATCGACGCGCCGGTGGTCGAGGCGTTGGCGATCGTCAGCGGCTGCATCGCCGTCTGCGGGGTGCCCATGCTGTTGGTCAGAGTGGCGACGTTCTGCACCTGCGCGCCCGCGGTCGGCAGCACCGTGGCCGCGATCTCGACGGTGAGCGGCGCCGTCAGCATGATGCCGGCGGGCAGCGCCACGGTCACGGTGCGCCCGTCGCTGCCGCAGGACAACGTGAAGTCGCCGGCCGGCGCCGGCGCCGGGCCACACGGCGTGGCCGCGCCGTTGACCTTGACGGCGCCGAGCTTGAGCGCCGGATCGAGCGGATCGACGAGCGTCAGCGGCCCCGGCTGCGCGCCCGACGGCGTCACCGTCAGCGTATACGTGACCGAATCGCCGATCTTCGCCGAGGCGGGGCTCACCCGTTTTTGCAGCTGCAAGGGCAGCGCTTGCGTCTGCACCGTCGTGACCGCGCCCGGCGAGCTCGCCGGGGCGCCGCCGAGCGGCGTGGCGCTGGCGACGTTGACGATGGTCGAGCCGTCGCTGGCGCCGGAGCCGACGAGCGCGTCGATGGCGAAGCTGTAGCTGGCCATCGCCGCCAGCGTCTTGCCCTGCACGCTCACGGTGGTGCCGGCGAGCGAGACGACGCTGCCGTCGGGCGCCGTCTTGAGCGACGCCAGATCGGTCGCGGAAAAAGTGGCGCCGCCGATGGCGACGTCGGCGAGCACGGCGCCGCTGGGGATCGCGTCGGCGACGGTGAAGCTGTCGAGCGCGAGCTGCCCCGGATTGGTGACCGTGATGTTCCAGCGGATGGTGTCGCCGGCGCGCGCGGTCGGCGGGCCGCTCTTGCCGACGGTGAGCGTCGGCGTCGTCACCGTCGCGGTTGCGCTCGACATCGGCGCCGGCGCGCAGCCGCCCGTGCAGGTCGCCGTCGCCGTGTTGGTCACCATGCCGGCCATGGGCGGCGCGCGGTAGGTGAGGACGAGCGTCGCCGGGTTGGAGGCGAGGTCGCTCACCTGCACCTGCAGCTCGCCGCCGACGTTGCAGCTCGCCGTCGGATAATCGGGGCCGAGCGGGCCCGACGGCGTGGTCGTGCAATCGAGCGCGGCCGAGCCGGCGGCGACGCGCAAGAGCGTCAGGCCCGCCGGCGTCGGATCGTGGACGACGAGCGCCGTCTCCGAGCCGACGCGCTTGACCGCGAGCTGAAAGACGAGCGTGCCGCCGGTATAGGCGCCGCCGTTCGACGTCTTCTGCAGCGTCACCACCGCATGCGCCGTCGACGCCGCGCCGATGATCGCGAGCAGGACGACGAGGCCGACGGCGCCCCGGCTCATTGCGTCTGCACCTCGGTGAACGCGGTCACGCGCGTCTTGGCGTCGGTGACCGAGAGCAGGTACTTCGCTCCCGGCGGTGCGTCGGCCGGCGGCACGAAGCGCAGCTCGGCGACCCCGTTCACCGGCGCGCGCACCAGCTCGATGGTGCCCGCCGAGACTTCATAGAGGAGCTGCGACGCCGAGCCGCCGCGGATCGCCACGCGCACGCGCACCGGCTGCCCCGGCTTCGGCCGCGGCGGATCGATGGTGAGCCGCAGATCGAGCGGCGCCGCCGGACGCAGCGGCAGCGGCGCGTCGACCGAAGGGAAGCTCGGCGGCTCGCCGCTCTCGACGACGCCGCCGCCTGCCGTCGAGCCTACCGAATGGACGGCTCCGCCTACCAGAAGGTAGTCGAGCGCCGCGGCCACGCCCGGCAGCTCGGCCGGCTGCGCGGTGATGCGAAAGATGCGCGCCGGCGGCGGCGCGAACTGCACGCGCGCGGTGCCGTAGCGATCGGCCACCACCGTCGTCGTCGCGCGCGGCGTCGTCAGCTCGACGCGCGCGCCGGCCACCGGCAGCCCGACGTCGTCGTCGACCCACGCCTCGGCGGCGAAGGCGCCGTCGGCGGCGCGCGGCAGCGGATGCAGCGTCACGCGCCGCGGCGGACCGGGCGCCACGCCGGCGACCTCGACGTGCAAGAGCGCCGTGCCGCGGCCGGCGTCGCGCGGCGGCACCAGCTCGATCGCGTAGAGCCCGCCGCCGCGATCGCTGGTGCCGAGCACGCGCCCGCCCGCCAGCGCCGCCGTCAGCGTCGCGCCCGACACCGGCGAGCCGTCGGCGTCGCGCACGCGCGCCTCGACGATGACGGCGGCATCGAGCCCGGCCGGCAGCGGCTCTTTGGGCAGCACCTCGATCGCGCGCGGCGGCCCGGGACGCAGCGCCACGGCGGTCGACGCGCCGCCGGCGCGCAGCGTCACCTTGCCGTCCCCGATCGTCGACGGCGCGGTCAGCGTCCACGTCGTCGAGCCGTCGCCGCGCAACGTGGGCGGCGACAACGCGCCCGCGCTCGCCGACAGCGGCGGCGGCGCGCGCTTCTCTGGATTTCCGCGCGCGTCGACGGCGAACGCGACCACCTCGGCGCGCGCCGCGCCGTCGGCGGGCAGCGTCGGCGGCACCGCGCCGAGGAGCAGATGAGGAAACGGCGGCAGCGCCAGATCGATCTCGCGCCGCTGCTGATTGCCCAGCTTGTCGACGGAAAATCCGCTGGCGCGCCCGCCCGGCGGCACCACGATGGGCACGCTGAAGCGGCCATCGGCGCCCACCGTCGTGGTGGGAAACTCGCGCCCGTCGACGGCGATGGTCATGCTGGCGTCCGGCTCGCCCTCGCCGGTCACGGTCACGCGCGCGGCCAGACGGATCGGCGCCGCCGTGAACGCGCCGTCGGCGACCGCGAGCGCCGCCACGATCGCCACCTCGGGATACTTCTGGTCGGGCGGCGTATAGGAAAACGCGTATTCGCCCGTCGCTGTCTCGCGCAGCGGGCCGAGCCGCCCGATCGACGCCGAGACGCGCAAGGCCGCGCGCGCCGGCCGCCCGGCCGCGTCGCGCACGTGCAGCTTGAGCGTCGTCGGCGCGCCCTTGCCGGCGACCAGCGGCGCCGACGGAACCTCGAGCGTCAGCCGCGCGCGCCCCGCCGGCACGAGCGCGACCGGGATCGCGCGCTCGCGCCCGCGCAGCGTCACCGTCAGCGTGTCGCTCGCCGCCGCCGTCACGCGCGGCGGGCGATAGCGCAGCGCCACGCCGCCGTCGGAGGTCGGCACCGGCGCGCCGACGAGGGCGCCGCGTTGCGCGCGCACCGTCGGTACTCCAGTGGCGAGCGCGTCGCCGGCGACGACGTAGAGCCGCAAAAGATGCGCGCGCTCGCCGTCCGCTTCCAGCGGCGCCGACGGAAAAATCACCGCGTCGAGCGGCGCCGCGCCGGCGCGCAGCGCAACGGCGACTACGCAACCCAGCACCAGCGACGGGACGACGCGCATGCGCCCGGCCCGGAGCATATCTCAGCGGCGAGCTACTTCGCTACGCGGATGCTGACGGCGATGGTCGAACCGGCGGGCCCGAACAGCGCCGACGCCCACATATGCTTCGTATCGTGCGGCTCGGGCTCGCCGTGGCCGCAGCGCCCCTCGTGCTCGCGCAGGAAATTGGTGAGCGCGAGCTTGACCGCGACCGCCGCCTTCGGGCTCTTCTCCGGCATGAAGTCCGCCGGCGTGAGCACGATGCCGTTGTCGACGGTGGCAATGATCTGCGCCGTGCGATGCGCGCCGCCGGCGTCGCCGTTCATCACGCACAGATAGTAGGTCTTACCCGCTACCGTCGAGAACCCGGCGCCGGCGTACACCGGCCGCTTGGTCGGCTGCGTCGAGGTCACCGGCCCCTCGACGAGATCGGTCTTGGACGGATCGCAGCCGAACGGCAGCGTCGACGGCGGCGGCGGCGGCGGTGGCGGCGGCGTCGAGAAGGTGAAGACGAACACCCCTCCCGTCGAGGTCTGGTAGACCACGCGATCGCCGTCGATGTCGCCGAGCGTCTCGTCGACGCCGGCGGTGCCGACGATGAGCGTCTCCGTCTTGGCCGTCAGATCGTAGCTGTAGATGTCGTAGTCGCCCGAGCGCTGGTCGCCCCAGACGACGCGGTTACCCGAGACGCGCGGCTGCGACTTCGACGACGCCGCCGTGGTCAGCTGCGTCGTCGTCGCCGTCGAGATCGTGTAGAGGAAGATCTGATCGCCGCCGGCGCCGTCCTTGCCGACGTAGACCACGTAGTCCCCGTCGATGTCGGGCTGCCGTCCGACGGCGGCGACGCTGAAGGTGGTGCAGCCGACCGATCCGATCTGGCAGCCGAAGACCGAGGCCACGCTCGGGTTGGCGTTGTAGTCCTCGTAGACGACGACGTTGCCGGAGACGCGCGGGAAGCGCTGCGCGGCGGCGTCGAAGGTGATCTGAAATCCCGGCGACGAGTTGGTCGTGCGATCGACGAGATCGATGTCGTACTGCGTGGTGATGCGCTCGAAGACGATCCACGCGTCCGAGATCGCCGGATGCGCGAAGTTCACCGTTGTGCCGCCCGACGCGATGTTGGTCGTCACCTGCGTCGTCGCGTCGATGAGCAGGATGTCCGAGCTCGCCGCGCCCGGCTTGGTGTTGGTGAAGACGACCGAGCCCTTGTCGATGTCCTGCAGAAACTGATCGCCCGGCAATGACGCGGTCAGGTTCGTCGGCGTGGCGCCAGCGACGGAGACGTCCTGGTAGTAAACGTCGAACTGCGTGCCGTCGAAGTTGGTCCACACCACGCCGCTGCCGCTCAGCGTCGGCGAATTTTGCGTCCAGCCCGCGGTGCCGCCGCCGAGCTGTTGCGAAGTGCCAGCGTCGGCGCGAACCGACGCAGCGAACGCAGCCGTCACGCCCAACGCGAAGGCACACGTGCGCAGCGCATGCGTCATGCGCATCATTCTAGTCACCATGCTTTTTGGTTTTCAATTGTATGAAACAGCTTACGAATCTCGATAGTAGACGATATGTAATTAATGTGAGTGAAATTACTGCCAATTTGGACGGTGAACCGTGAAGTCGGTCTTGGTATCGACCACGATTCGCGGCGATTTCTCGTCGGCAACGTGGCCGGCGAGGTCGCTGGCGTGGACGGCCAGCTCGTGCGCGCCGTCGGCGAGAGGTACGTTTGTACGGTAGCGTCCATCCGCGTCCACGCTTACGAAGTGTCCGGCCACTTTTACGCGCGCGCCGGGGGTTGCCTGCCCCGCGACGACGACCTCGGATCGGTTGGTCGTCGTCGGCGGCCACTGCACTTTGAGGAACAGCGACTCGGGAAGTGGGCGCGGCCCGTCGGGCGGGCCTCCGGCAGCGAGCCGCGCGAACTGCCCGGTGCGGATGACGACTTCCTTGCCGCGCGCCGACAGGATCACCTCCCCGCGATGGGTGGCGACGGCGGCGGCGCCGGCACCGTCGGCGCGGGCGGTGAAGCGCGCGCCGCGCGTGCGGGCGACGGCGCCCTTGCCGTCGAGATCGATCTCGAAGACGCGCGCCGGATCGTCGCCGACGTCGGCGGTGAGCTCGCCGCGACCGAGGCTGAGGCGCTTGAGCTCGCGGCGCAGCTCGTCGATGCGCGCCTCGGTGCCGGGCGTGAGCTCGACGGTGGAGCCGTCGGCGCCGGTGAGCGTGGCCGAGCCGTCGTCGTCGGTGCGGATGCGCTGGTTGGCGGCGAGGTGCTCGCCCGGGCGCGCCGGGCGCCAGATTCCGTCGGCGCCGGCGATCTCGACGTTGCCCGAGGCTGCGGTGATCGTGAGCGTCTCGGGCGCCTGGGCGCGGGCGCGCTCGGCGGCGCGCTCGGGGCGCACGAAGAAGTAATAGTAGGAACCGGCGAGCAACGCGACCGCGACGAGCGCGACGACGATGACGCCGGCGCGGCTCACGCGGCCGGCAGCGTGACGGTGAAGGTGGCGCCGCGGCCGGGCTCGCTTTCGACGTCGATGCGGCCGCCGTGCTCCTCGACGATGCGATAGCTGACCGAGAGCCCGAGGCCGACGTTGGACCAGTCGTCCTTGGTGGTGAAGAAGGGCTCGAAGATGCGCTCGCGAATTTCCGGCGCGATGCCTTTGCCGCTGTCGGCGACGACGAGCGCGACCTTGGCGCCGTCGCCGGCGCGGGTGGCGATGGTGAGCTTGCCGCCCGCCGGCATGGCGGTGCGCGCGTTGGCGACGAGGTTGATGAGCACTTGGGCGAGCTGGCCGGCGTCGGCGCGCGCGCGCGGCTTTTGGTCCGCGAGATCGTACACGAGCTCGATCTTGCCATCGGCGAGGAGCGACTCGGTGAGCGAGAGCGTGTCGCGCACGAGCTTGTTGACGTCGACGGCGCTGCGCACCGGCTCTTTATGCTGCACGCTGAAGCGAAGGAGGTTTTGCACGATCGTGGAAGCGCGGCGCGCGCCTTCTTCGATGTGCTTGAGCGCCTCGTAGTCGCCCGCGTCGGGCGCGCGCTCGGCCAGCAGCAGCTGCACGTGGCCGAGGACGCCGCCGAGCGGATTGTTGATCTCGTGGGCGACGCCGGCGCCGAGCTGCCCGAGCGCGGCCAGCTTTTGCGCCTGCACCAGCTGCGCTTGCGCTTCTTTGAGCTCGCGCGTGCGCTCGACGACGCGCGCTTCGAGCTCCTGGTTCCAGCGCTCGATCTCGGCGCGGCTGGTGGCGAGCTCCTCGCCCATCTTGTTGAAGGTGCGCGCCAGCGTCCCGACTTCGTCGTCGCTGGCGAGGGCGACGCGGGCGTCGAGCCGGCCGGCGCCGACGGCGCGCGCGGCTTCGGTCAGCCGCTCGAGCGCGGCGGTGAGGCGGCGCGCGAAGACGAGCGCGACCAGGAGCGCGAGCGCGGCGGCGACGGCGGTGCCGGCGAGGGTCTGGCGGCGCAAGGCGCGCGCGGCGGCGAAGGCCTCGGCGGACGGCTCGAGCGCGACCAGCGACCAGCCGAGCCCGCCAACGGGCGCAAAGGCGCCGACCGTGCGTCCGGCGGCGACGCGGCGTGCGTGCCCGTCACGCGCGGCGACGGCGTCGGCGACGAGCTCGGCGTCGAGCGGGACGTCACGGTCGGAGCGGCCGGCGCGGGCGATGGGCGCTCCGCTGGCGTCGACGAGGACGAGCGCGATCGGCTGCGCGTCGCGCACTTCGTCGAGGCGGCGCGCGAGCTCGCCGAGCGGAATGGCGAGCGCGAGCACGCCGCCGCGGACGGCGGTGGCGGCGGAGAGCATGGGTTCGGAGGTGGCGTCGGTGGGCGATTGGCGGTAGGGCGCGGAGTAGACGACGGCGCCGATACCCTCTTTGCGGGCGCGTTCGAAGGGGGCGTTGAGAGTGGTCGGGTGGATCGTGGCGGCGGCAGCGGCCGCGGCGTCGGCGTCGGATTGGTACGTGGCGACAGTGGCGCGGGTCTGGCGCTTGACGATGGCGAGCGCGCCCTCGAGCTCGGCGGGCGAGAGCGTGTCCCACGTGATCATGGCGGCGGTCTGCGCAAGCTGGCGCGCGCGCCCTTCGACGTCGGAGGCGACGACGGCGGCGCCGTGGCGCGCGGTTTGGTCGAGGGTGTCGCGGACGGCGGATTCGAGCGCGCGCTGGTTGTGGGCGATGAGGGCGAAGCCGGCGGTGGCGAGGGGGACGGTGGCGGCGGCGAGGAGGAGCAGCGCGAGCTTG
>DASXOU010000827.1:0-4916 GCA_036494045.1 Polyangia bacterium
CATCGTCTCGGACGACATGGGCCACACCGGACCGGCGCGCTTCATCTTCGCCGCCGAGAGCGGCACGATCTCGGCGTGGAGCCCGGCGGTGCCGCCTCCCGGCCTGTCGACGACCGCGTTCGTGATGTACGACGGCAGCGACGAAGGCGACATCTACAAGGGGCTCGCGCTCGCCACCGATCACAAGGGTCGCGCGCGCCTCTACGCCACCGACTTCCACAACGGGCGCGTCGTCGTCCTCGACGACACATTCAACGAAGTGCACCTCGGCAAGCACGCCTTCCGCGATCGCGAGCTGCCGCACCACTACGCGCCGTTCGGCATCGCAGCGTTCGGCGATCGTATCTTCGTCACCTACGCCGTGCAGGACAAGGACGCCGAGGACGACGTCGCCGGCGAGGGCCACGGCATCGTCGACGAGTACACGCTCGACGGCGACTTCATCCGCCGCGTCGCTTCACACGGGCCGCTGAACTCGCCGTGGGGCCTGGCCGTGGGGCCGAAGACGTGGGGGCGCTTCGAGGGCGCGCTCCTCGTCGGCAACTTCGGCAACGGCAAGATCCACGCGTACAAGCAGTTCGGGCACGAGTTCTTCTTCATCGGCACCATCGAGGGCAAGCACGACCGGCCGCTGGTGATTCCGGGGCTGTGGTCGCTGATGCCGGGCAACGATGGTCAGGCGGGCTCGTCGCAGGACATGTACTTCACCGCCGGGCCCGACGACGAGAGCCACGGCCTCTTCGGCTTCATCGAGCGCCGCCGCTGGTGAGCGGATAGCGCAAGCGGCGCGCGGGTCCTGCCGCTGCGGGGCCCGTCCCACCCGCAGCGTCACCCGCGCTCGGCACCCCTCGGATACAATAGACACGTGCGGTTTCTGTGGATCGCGGTCGGCTTCGTGCAGGCGGCTGCGGGCGTGGTCGTCGGCGCGTACGGGTACGTCGACGGGCACCTGCCGATCGTGCGGCACGTCGAGAGCGACATCACCGCCGGCATGCAGATGCAGATCCACGGCGCCGCGTCGCTCTGGTACTTCCTCGTCGCCACGCCGCTCGGATGGCTGGCGCTGTGGCTGTTCATCGAGGGGCTCTTGCGCGTCTTGTCGGCGGGGATGGATCAGCCGTTCTCGACGCTGCCGGTGGTGGTCGTGCGCGGCGCGCTCGCGCTGCGTCCGCAGAAGAAGCTGCCCGACGATCTCGTGCGCGAGCGCGACGACGGCTTCTTCATCGACAGCGCGCGCGACTACGACTGGCACGCGCTCACCACCGTCGAGCTCGGCGGCGCTCACTACGCGGTGACGCGGGAAGAAGGCACGTCGCCACGGCCGCACCGTTATCGCCTGACACCGATCACCCCCGATCACGTCGTGCGCACCGTGACGCACTATCCGCTCGAGGATGCCGAGCGCGGGTGACGCTGCGGGTGGGGCTCAGGCGAGAAGCGCAGCGCAAGTACGCCTCATGAGAGGCCCGCTACGTCCAGGCGTCGAACTTGGCGAAGCGCATCGTGAAGGTGGCGCGTCCTTGCGACGCCGAGCGCACCGCCGTCGAGTAGCCGAAGAGCGACTTCATCGGCAGCTTGGCGTTGACCGTGCGCAGCGCGCCGCGAAAGCCGACGTCCTCGATCTGCGCGCGCCGCGCCGACAGATCGCCGACCACCGCGCCCAGGAACTCCTCGGGCACCACGACCTCGACGTCCATGATCGGCTCGAGCATCGCCGGCCCCGCCGCCTGGATCGCGCGCCGGAGCGCCGTCTGCGCGGCGATGCGCCAGCCGACGTCGGACTTGACGTTCTCGCGCGGCTCGACGGTGAGCACGACCGCTTCCAGATCCTCGACGGGATAACCCTCGGGCCCGGTGACCACGCCCTCCTTGAGGCCCACGAGAGCCGCCGCCGTCGCGATCGGGATCTTCTGTGCCAGCGGCTTCGGCAGATCCGACGACGCCGGCGGCACCTCCGAGCGCACCTTGACGCCCGAGCCGCGCGGCAGCGCGCGCACGCGCACCGTCGCCGCGCCGAAGATGAGATCGGCGTCGTCCTCGGGATTGACGCGCTCGATGCGACCTTCGGCGACGCCTTCGCCGAGAACGGTCTCGCGATGCACGACCTGCGGCCGCCCCATGCGCGTGGGCACGCCGTACTCGCGCTCGATGCGGTCGTGCATGATCTCGAGGTGCAATTCGCCCATGCCGCTGATGATGGTCTCGGCGGTCTCCTCGTCGACGCGCACGCGGAAGGTCGGGTCCTCGTCGACGAGCTTGGCCAGCGCCTGCTCGAGCTTGTCCTTGTCGACGGTGTTGACCACTTCGACGGCGGCGGAGATGACCGGCTCGTAGGTGTCGATGCGCTCGAGCACCAGCTGATCCTTGGGCGACGAGAGTGAATCGCCGGTCGCCGTGTCCTTGAGGCCCATCGCGGCGACGATCATCCCCGCGCCCACGCGATCGACGCGCTCGCGCTTGTCAGCGTGCACCTGGAAGAGGCGCGCCACCTTCTCGTTCTTCTTGAGGCGTGCGTTGAACACGTCGTCACCGACGGCGAGCGTACCCGAGTAGAGGCGCAGAAAGACCGTCTTGCGCCCTTCGAACATGGCGACCTTGAAGGCGAGCGCGGCCAGCGGCAGCTTGTCGTCGGGCGGCCGCTCGATGATCTCCTCGGGATTGTTCGGGCGCGAGCCCTTGACCGGCGGCACGTCGAGCGGCGACGGCAGATAATCGACGACCGCGTCGAGGAGCGGCTGCACGCCCTTGTTGCGCAGCGCCGTGCCCATCATGACCGGCACGATCTTCTGCGCCACGGTAGCGCGGCGAATTGCCGCACGCAGCGTTTCGGCGTCGACCGGCTCGCCGGCGAGATACTTCTCGGCGATGGCGTCGTCGACGTCGGCCACGATCTCGACGAGCTTCTCGCGCGCCGCTTCGGCGTCGGCGCGCAGGGCCGCATCGATCTCCTCGGCCGGCGGCGCCTCCTCTTCCTGGCCGGAGAAGACGAGCTGCTGCATGGCGACCAGATCGACGACGCCCTTGAACGTATCCTCGAAGCCGATGGGAATCTGCAGCGGCGCCGCCACCGCGCCCAGCCGCGTCCGCATCTGGACGATCACGTTCAGGTGGTCTGCGCCCACGCGATCCATCTTGTTGATGAAGGCGACGCGCGGCACGTGGAACTTGTCGGCCTGGTGCCACACTGTCTCCGACTGCGGCTCGACGCCGTCGACGGCGCTGAACACGACCACCGCGCCGTCGAGCACGCGCAACGAGCGCTCGACCTCGATGGTGAAGTCGACGTGGCCGGGCGTGTCGATGAGGTGGAGCTCGCAGCCCTTCCACGTGAACGTGGTCGCCGCGGCGGTGATGGTGATGCCGCGCTGGCGCTCTTCGGGCATCCAGTCCATCTGCGTGTCGCCTTCGTGGACCTCGCCGATCTTGTGAATGCGGCCGCTATAGAAGAGGAAACGCTCGGTCACCGTCGTCTTGCCGGCATCGATGTGGGCGACGACGCCGAGGTTGCGAACCTTGTCTAGCTTCGATGCCTTTGCCATGAGCCGGGGAGTTTTAGTATGATATGCGTCCGATGACCAGACTCGCATTGATCATGGTGGCTACGCTGGGGCTGAGCGCAACGGCGTGGGCGCAAGATTTCGAGGCCGCCGGGAAACACTTCTCCGCCGCGCAGGAGGCCTTCGGCGCCAAGCACTTCAAGATCGCAGCGACGGAGTTCGAGGCCGCCTATGCGATCACGAAGGATCCGGTGCTGCTCTACAACGTCGCCGAGTCGTACGAGAAGGCCGGCGATGGGCACGCGGCGGTCGCCAATTACAAGGCGTACCTGAAGGAGCAGCCGCTGGCGCAGGACAAGCCCGAGGTGCAGCGGCGCATCAAGGCGATCGAGGGCAAGGGCTACAAGATCGCGAGCCAGTCGGCGCCAGGCGACAATCCGCCCTCGGCCACGACTGCGCCGGCGACGCCGCCGCCGGTCGCGACCACGCCGTCGACGCCGCCGCCGTCGACGCCGGCGCCGCTGCCACCGCCGCCGGTGGCGCCGCCGCCGACGATGCCGTCGACGGCGCCGACCACCACCGAGACCACGCCGCCGACGCCGCTGGTGCCGCCGCCGAGCGTCACGCCCACGCCGCCGCCGCCCACAGCGACGGCGCCCGAGCCGGCCGCGGTGCCGCAAGCGACGCCGCCGCCCGGGCTCATAGAGGAGGGCCCGACCTCCAAGCTGCGCGTGGCCGCGTGGATCGGCGTGGCCGCGACGCTGGCCGTCGTCACCGCCGGCGCCATCTTCGGCCTCTCGGCCGAGTCGCGCGCCGACGAGATCAACCGGCGCCTCACGTTCGTCGACACGACGAATCAGCCGCACAAGTTCGATCAGTCGACGCAGAGCGATCTGCAGTCGCTGACCAACGACGGCCATCTCTACAACAACCTCGCCATCGCCTTCTACACCATCGCCGCCGCTTCGGCCGTCGCCACCGTCACCATGTTTGTCGTCGACGCCAAGCACGCAAAGCCGGAGAAGAAGCAGGCCTGGCACCTCGCCCCCGTCGCCGGCAAATCTACCGGCGGCCTCGCCGTCGGAGGGACGTTCTGATGCGCCGCCTTCTCGCCATCGCCACGCTCGCCTTCGCCGCCGCCGGCATCTCGGGCTGCTTCAACGTCGACAAGCCGACCTGCTCGTATGCGTGCAGCGACACGACGCCGGCCTGCCCCGACGACTACGAGTGCCGCACCGACGGTTACTGCCACCTCGTCGGCACCACCGACGCCTGCCTGTTCTCCGACGCGGCCGTGCCGCTCGACATGTCGATGCCGGTCGACATGAGCGGCGCCGGCGACATGACTCCCGCCGGCGACTAAGCCCACTAACGCCCCGCCACGATTGGGCCTGCGCGCCCATCAATACGTGGTACAAT
>DASXOU010000828.1:0-1904 GCA_036494045.1 Polyangia bacterium
CTCGCCGCCGGCTTCCTGTTGTGGCACTTTCGCGCGCCGCTCGGCTTTGCCCTGTCCGCCGACGACATCGCGCGCCAGCTCGGCGCCGAGCGGCGCACCGCGCACTTCGTCCTCCACTATTCGCCGACGGGGCCCTACGCCAAGGACATCGCCGTCTACGCCGAGGACGCCGAGTTTCGCTGGAGCGAGCTGACGACGCTGTTCGGCCGCGCGCCCGCGCCGCCGGTGCACGCGTTCCTCTTCGACAACGCCGGGCAGAAGCGCGCGCTCATGGGCGCGGCGCACACCTTCATCGCCAAGCCGTGGCGGCGCGAGATTTACCTCCAGCACGACGGCTGGCCGCAGGACGTCACCTGGCACGAGCTCGCGCACGTGTTCGGCGGGCCGTTCGGCGATCCCATCTTCGGCGTCGCGCGGCGTGGCCTTCGCTTCAACGTCGGGCTCATCGAGGGCCTCGCGGTGGCGGCGTCGTGGGCGGGCAATCCGCTGACGCCGCATCAGATCGTCAAGGTGCTGCGCGACGCCAAGCTCGTCGACGGCGCGACGCTGGCGTCGGTGATGGGGCCGCGCTTCTTCGGCATCAACGCGGCGCAGGCGTACAACGTCGCCGGCTCGTTCTGCCGCTTTCTCCTCGACACGCGCGGCATGGACAAGCTCGAGCGGCTGTTTCACGCCGCCGGCTCGGACAAGAGCTGGCGCGAGATCTACGGCGTCGACTTCGCCACGCTGCGTGACGAGTGGCTGCGCATGATCGACGCCGAGGTGGTGCCGCCCGTCGAGCGCGCGGTGGCGCTCGAGCGGCTCAAGCGACCGAGCGTGTTCGGCCGGCCGTGTGCGCACGCGCAGGCGCTCTTGAAGCAGCAAGCGCGCAACGCAGCACAAGCGGGCGATCGCGCGCGCGCTCTCGCCGACTGGGACGCCGTGTGCAAGGACGACGGCTCGCCGGAGAACGCGCTCGAGCGCATCGAGGCCATCGTCGCCGCCGGCGACTACGCGCGCGCCGCGACCGCGCTCGATCGTCTGCGCGGCCACGTCGACGAGGTCACACGCGCGCGCCTGCTCATGCTCGCGGGCGACATCGCCGTCTTGCGCGGCGAGACGCCCGATTACGACGCGGTCGCGGCGCTGCCGCTCGAGGAGTCGGTGTCGCGGCTGGCGACCGCCAAGCGCGACGTCGCGCACCGGCCGCCGTCGCAGGCGCGCACGACGCTGCTTCAGATCCTCGCCGCGCCGGCGGGCACGCGCGACGCCGCGCTCGACCTCGTGACGCTGCAGAAGCTCTCGGACGCCGCGCCCGAGGACGCCCTCCTCCACTACCTCCTCGGTCGCCAGCTCTACGCGCGCGGCCGCTTCACCGACGCCGCCGACGAGCTCGGCCGTTCGCTCGCCGGCCCACTGCCCGACGGCCGCTTCATCCGCGAGGCGGTCAAGATGCGCGCGATGGCGCTGTTTCGCCTGGGCAAGCGCAGCGAGGCGCGCGAGATCTTCCAGGCCCTCTCGTTCGATCCCAACGCGCCCGAAGGCGCGCGCCTCGACGCGAGGCAATGGGCCCTACGCTGCGACTTCAAGTCGCCATGAAGCTCGGCGTCATCTTGAACCCGAACGCGCTCGGCGTGCGCCGCTCGCCCGGGCTGGCCGAGCGGCTGCGTCGCGTCGCCGACGGCGCCGAGATCGTGGCCACGCGCACGCCCGGCGAGCTCGCCGAGGCCGCGCGCCGCTTCGCTGAGAGCGGCGTCGACCTGGTCGCGGCCTGCGGCGGCGACGGCACCAACCAATCGACGCTGACCGAGCTGGTGCGCGCGTACGGGCGCGATCGCTTGCCCGCGTTCGCCATCTTGCGCGGCGGGACGGTCAACACCATCGCCGGCAACCTCGCCATCCGCGGCCGTCCCGACGAGCTGCTC
>DASXOU010000829.1:0-1533 GCA_036494045.1 Polyangia bacterium
TCCGCGCATCGCCGTCGAGCTTTTGGTGCTGAAGACGCGCGGTGACAAGATCCTCGACCGCGCGCTCTCGGAAGTCGGCGGCAAAGGGCTCTTCGTCAAGGAGATCGAAGAGGCGCTCATCGACGGACGCGCCGACGTCGCCGTGCACTCGCTCAAGGATCTGCCGGCCGACATTCCCGACGGCCTCGTGCTCGGCGCCATCCCCGCGCGCGAAGATGCGCGCGACGCGCTGGTGGTCGCGCCGCGGCTCGACGCGCGCGACGTGGCCTCCTTGCCGAACGGCGCGCGCGTCGGCACCTCCAGCTTGCGCCGCGTCTGCCAGCTCAAGGCGCGCCGGCCCGATCTCGACGTGGTGCCGTTACGCGGCAACGTCGACACGCGCGTGCGCAAGGTCGACGCCGGCGAGCTCGACGCGATCATCCTCGCCTGCGCGGGCCTCAAGCGCCTCGGCCACGGCGCGCGCATCACCGCCGCGCTCTCGATCGCCGAGTCGCTGCCGGCGATCGGCCAGGGCGCGCTCGCCATCGAGTGCCGCGGCGACGACGCCGAGACGCTGGCGCGCCTGGCACGCCTCGACGATCGCACCACCGCGCACGCCGTCGCCGCCGAGCGCGCGTTCTTGAAGCGCCTGGCGGGCGACTGCAAGACGCCGTTGGCCGCGCACGCAATCGTCGACGGCGCGCGGCTGCGTGTCGAAGGGCTCGTCGGCGCGCCCGATGGCAGCAAGATCCTGCGTCACACGCTCGAAGGCACGACCGAAGACGCCGCCGCCGTCGGCCACGCGCTCGCCGAGGAGCTGCTCGCGCAAGGTGCCGATCGCCTGCTCGCGTTCACCACCAGCGAGCTCGTCGGCGGCGAATAGATCGTTCAGCGGTGAAAGCGGCCCCAGGCGACGAACGCCGACAGGCCGCCGATAACCGCGTTGATCGCGATGGCGCCATATTCGCCGCGCTTTACATGCAGCCCTGCTGCCAGCACCATCACCGTCACCAGGCCGGCGGCGGCGAGTGGCGTCAGGATGGGCGCGATCCCCGTCGCCCACGGCAGCACCAGTCCGAGCGCGCCGAGCAGCTCGGAGACGCCGATGAAGCGCAAGGTCGCCGGCGACACGCTGTTCACCCACGCCATCCGCTTGGCCAGCTCGTCGGCCGGCCGGGTCGCCTTCATCACGCCGGCCATCGCGAACATCGCCGCCAAGAGGCCCTGGGCACTCCACAGTACTAGGTTCATATTATCATCCTTGTTACCGATCGTTTGATGGTTACGTTTTGTAACCAACACTAGGATGATGACCAGGGCGGCGGTGCGCAAGGAGGCACATTCATGTCACCAGGGAACAAACCGCGCGGGCCGGGAAGCGCTGCCGGCTGCGAGGCGCGCGACATCCTCGCCCGCGTCGGCGACAAGTGGAGCCTCTACGTCATCGCCACCTTGAGCCGCGGGCCGCGGCGCTTCTCGCAGCTCAAGCGCACTGTCGACGGTATCTCGCAACGCATGTTGACGCTGACGCTGCGCGGGCTGGAGCGCGACGGG
>DASXOU010000830.1:0-1508 GCA_036494045.1 Polyangia bacterium
CGGGACGTTGCCGACGCCGAACGCGGCCAAGACGACGCCGCGAATCCCGCCGTCGCCCTCGCCGGCACCGACGCGCTCGAGCAGCGCCGGCGGCATCGCGGGCGTGACGTAGCAGACGGCGACGCGCGGATCGAAGCGGGCGTCGACGGCGAAGGGCTGCTGCGGCCGGCGCACGTGCGCGCCGATCTCGACGTCGAGGCCGAGTCGCGCCAGCGGCGGGCAGTTGGGCGACGCGAACGCCGAGTAGGACCAGGCGTCGCCCTTGGTCGCGCGATTGCCGCGCAGCAGCTGACCATCGAAGCAGACGCCGACTTCCGGTAGATCGCGGGTCGCGAGATCGACGGCGTCGACGAGGTTGCGGCGCGCGTCGGAGCGGATCTCGCCGAGCGGCCGCTGCGAGCCCGTCAAGACCACGGGCTTGTCGAGCCCGCCGAGCGCGAACGACAGCGCCGAGGCGGTATAGGCCATCGTATCGGTGCCGTGGATGACGACGACGCCGTCGTGCTCGGCGCGCGCCGCCGCGATCTCGTCGGCGAGCGCGCTCCACTCTTCGGGCCCGACGTCCGACGAATCGAGGTTGCACAAGATGCGCGTGTCGACGCGCGCCAGCGCCGCGAGCTCGGGCACGCGCGAGAGGATCTCGTGCGCGTAGGTGTCGGGCTGGAGCGCGCTCGGCCGCCGCGACGACATGCCGAGCGTGCCGCCGGTGTGGAGGATGAGGACGCGCTTCATGGAAGCGGGCGCGATCGCCTAGCGATGATGGCCGCCGCCGCCGCTCGGGTGGCCGCCGCCCGATGGATGCGGCGCCGCCACCGGATGCGCGACCGGACGCGCCACCGGCGCCGCGACCGGACGCACGCCACCGACGGGGCGCGGCGCGCCGACGTAGACGCCGCCGCGCGCCGGCGCATACGGACGCGGCGCGCCCACGACCACGCCGGGCCGCGCCGGCGCATACGGACGCGGCGCGCCGACGACGCCGGGCCGACCGCCGTAGACACCGGGCCGCGCATACGGATGCGCCACCACCGTCACGCGCCCGCCTCCCGGCGCACGCACGACCACGCCGGGACGATAGACGCCGGGCGCGCCGACGCGGAAGCTCGCGCGATACATCGGCGCCGGCCGCGTGCGCCAGTAAACGCCGCCGTAATACGAGCGCCTATAATAGTTCGCGTAATAGGGCGCGTAACGCGGGCGCAGCTGCCAATACAACGGATCCCACGGCCCGCCGTAGGCGTAATAGCCGTCGACCATGTTGTACGGCATGCCCGCCGCCGGCGCGTAGTGATGGCGGTGCGGCCAATCGATGAAGCAATAGCCGCCGCCGTACGCCGCCGGGATGGGATGGTTGCCGCGATAGCCCCACATCTGCTGCGAGTAGCCGAAATCGCCGGCGTCACCGACGAAGTAGAACCAGCCGTTCGACTCGCGAAACAGGTTCTGATCGAACGGCGGATAGTCGTGAAAGTGCGCGCCCTGCTCGTAGCAGAACCCCTGGCCGACGT
>DASXOU010000831.1:0-1577 GCA_036494045.1 Polyangia bacterium
GAGTGATACGATTCCAGCGTGGCCGCCCCCGTGGTCGTCGAGCGTCACGTCGACTGCAAGTCGAGCGTCGCCGATCTGTGGCGCGTCCTCACCGACACGTCGTATCTCAATCGCCTCACCGGCGAGGCACCGCGACAGATCTCGGCGATGGCGCGCGACGACGGGGCCCGCTTCGCCGTCAAGACCAAGGCGGGCGGATTCTCCGTCGAGTGGGAAGAGTGGCCGTTCGAGTGGGTGCATCAGCAGCGCTTCCGCGTCTTCCGCAAGTTCAAGGCCGGGCCGGTCGACACCGTCGACACGGTGCTGACGTTCGCCGCGCGTGAAGGCGGCGGCGCGCGCATCGGCATCCGGCTCGAGCTCGTGCCGAAGATCGCGTGGCTCGCGTGGATGGTGCGCTTTGGTACCAGGCGCGCCGCCGATGCGCTGTCGCTGAGCGTGCGCGCCGTCGACGAAGCGCTGGCGCTGCGCGCGCCGCTACCGGTTCCGGCGAAGGCCAAGCCACCCGAGAGCCTGGGCGGCCTCGATCGCGCGCAACGCGAGCTTGCCGCCGCGGCGACCTCGCCCGAGCTCGTCGATCGCCTGTGCGATTGGGTGCGCGTCGCGCGCGACGAAGATCTGGCGCGCATCCGCCCGTACGCGCTCGCCGACGCGTGGAGCGTCGATCGCGCCGCCGTGCTGACGACGTGCCTGCAAGCGGTGCGCGCGGGCCTCTTCGAGCTGCGCTGGGAGGTCATCTGCCCGAGCTGCCGCGTCGGCGCCGAGGTCAAGAGCTCGCTGGCGGCCATCAACGAGCACGCGCAGTGTCACTTGTGCGAGATCGCGTTCGGGCTCGAGGTCGACGAGGCGCTCGAGGCGACGTTCGCGCCGACGCCCACCGTGCGCAAGATCGACGTCGGCCAATATTGCGTCGGTGGGCCGGCGCTGACGCCGCACGTGCTCGAGCAGGCGCTTCTGCCCGCGCGCGGACGCGCGACGCTGACCGCGCCCGCCGAGCCTGGGCGCTATCGCCTGTTCATTCGCGGCGGCGCGGCGACGCCGCTCGAGGTCACAGCCGACGGCAGCGAGAGCGTGACGGTGCGCGGCGGCGCGAGCGAGAGCGTGCGCGTGCGCGGCGGCGGCGCCATCACGGTCGAGAGCGCGCACGACGACGATCGCCACGTCAAGCTCGAGCGCGTGGCGCGCGACTCGCAAGCCGCGACCGCGCGCGAGGTCACGCTGGTGCCCGGCTTCCGGCGCGACTTCTCGTCGGAGGTGCTGCGACCCGACCTGGCGCTCAAGGTCTCGACGGTGACGCTGTTCTTCAGCGACCTCAACGGCTCGACGCAAATGTACTCCGACGTCGGCGACGCCGCGGCGCTGCGGCTCGTGCACGATCACTTCGATCTGATCTTCGGCATCGTCGGTCGCCACGGCGGCACGCTGGTCAAGACCATCGGCGACGCCGTCATGGCCGCCTTCGTCGACGATCTCGCCGCCGTCGCGGCGTCGCTCGAGATGCTGCGCGCGGTCGACAAGTTCCGCGCCGAAGTGCCGAACGGCGGGCGCACGCACTTGAAGCTTGGCGTCTATCGCGGACC
>DASXOU010000832.1:0-2948 GCA_036494045.1 Polyangia bacterium
GTTGACCTCGCCGCTGGCGCCGCGCATCGCCGCCATCATCAAGAAGCGCCTCGGCCGCCCGCTCGAGCCGTTCGACATCTGGTACGACGGCTTTCGTGCCCGCGCCAAGCATCCGGAGAGCGAGCTCGACGCGCTCACGCGTAAGCGCTATCCAACGGCGCAGGCGTACAAGAACGACATCCCGCGCCTGCTCGTCGGGCTCGGCTTTTCGCCCGAGCGCGCGAGATTTTTCGCATCGCACATCGTCGTCGACGCGGCGCGCGGCTCGGGCCACGCGATGGAGTCGGAGCGGCGCGGCGACGATCCGCACCTGCGCACGCGCATCGAAGCGGGCGGCATGAACTACAAGGGCTACAACATCGCGGTGCACGAGATGGGGCACAACGTCGAGCAGATCTGCTCGCTCTATCTCGTCGACCACACGCTTCTGAGCGGCGTGCCCAACACCGCCTTCACCGAGGCGCTCGCGTTCGTCTTCCAGGCGCGCGACATCGAGCTCCTCGGGCTCGGCAAGCCGGACGCCGAGACCGAGCGGCTGCGCGCGATCTCCGATTATTGGCAGACCTGGGAGATCGCCGGCGTCGCGCTCGTCGACCTCGCGGTGTGGCACTGGATGTACGCGCATCCCAAGGCGACGCCGGCGGAGCTGCGCCAAGCGACGGTGCAGATCGCCAAGGAGACGTGGAACAAGTATTACGCGCCGGTGCTCGGCGTGCGCGACTCGCTCCTCCTCGGCATCTATTCGCACATGATCGATTCGTTCTTGTACCTGCCCGATTATCCGGTCGGACACTTGATCGCGGCGCAGATCGAAGAGCACATGCGCACCCACGGACCGCTCGGAAAAGAGTTCGAGCGCATGGCCAGCTTCGGCTCGCTCACGCCCGATCTATGGATGAAGAACGCCACCGGCGAGCCGGTCTCGCCGGCTGCGCTTTTACGCACGACCGAAACGGCCCTCAAAGAAATTCGCGATTGACGGTTCGGTTAATTAAGATACGGTGACGGTCGTGAGGATACGATCGTGATCGCGTCCGCCATGCCGAACAGCCCGAGCGACGACGAAGAGGTAGAGGCACCGCCGCTCGAGCTGTTGCAGCCGTTCGAGCGCACCGCGTTTCGCGCGATGGACGCGCTCCACCGGCGCGCGCTGCCGCTGACCGAGTGGTGGCTGCGCACCATTGGCGCCGGCTGGATGACGCTCGGCTCGCGCCACATGATGCATCCGATCGGGCTCGAGCGGCTCGAGGGGCTGAAGTACGACGACGGCATCCTCTTGGTGTCGAACCATCGCAGCTTCTTCGACCTCTACATGCTGATGCTGCTCCTGCATCGGCACACGGCGCTGCGCCAGCCGGTCATGTGCCCGGTGCGCGCCGATTTCTTCTATCAGCGAGCGGCCGGCGTGGTGGTGAACCTGCTCATCGGCGGTGGGCGCATGTTCCCGCCTTTTTTTCGCGAGCCGCAGAAGGCCGAGTTCAACAAGTGGGCGCTCGAGCGCGTCGTGCACGAGCTGAAGAAGGGCAGGGTGCTGGTCGGCTTCCATCCCGAGGGCACGCGCAACAAGAACGACGACGCGTACACGCCTCTGCCGGCGCAGCCGGGCGTGGGCAAGCTGGTGATGGAGGCGTGGCCGGTGGTGGTGCCGGCGTTCATCCATGGGCTGTCGAACGACATCCTGGCCGACATCCGCGGCAACTTCGCCGGCACCAAGCGCGTGGTGGCGGTCTTCGGCGAGCCGATCGATCTGTCGCCGTTCAAGGCGATGGGCAACCGCCTCTCGTCGCACAAGCGCATCGCCGACGCCCTGCTCAAGCGCATCTACGAGCTCGGCCAAGAAGAACGCCGCTACCGCACCACCCTGTAACAGAACAGATCCCTGACCTCCCTGTTGCTCGTCTGGCTTTTCGCTGGGAAGCCCAGTGTGTTGTACGCTTTGGGCGCGTGCAGCTCAGCCTGGTCATTCCCTGTTTCAACGAGGAGGAGTCGATTCCGGCGCTGCTGGTGCGGCTCGACGAGGCGGTGCGGGCGCTCGAGGGCGCCGGGCATGGCGTCGAGGTGCTGCTCGTCGACGACGGCAGTCGCGACCGGACGCCCGAGCTCCTGCGCGCCGCCACCGCCGGGCGGCCGCAGCTGCGCGTCATCCGCTTCGCGCGCAACTTCGGCCAGACCGCGGCGATGGCGGCCGGCTTCGACGCCGCGCGCGGGGAGGTGCTGGTGCCGCTCGACGCCGATCTGCAGAACGATCCAGCCGACATTCCGCTCCTCCTCGCCAAGCTCGACGAAGGTTACGACGTCGTCTCGGGCTGGCGGCGCGATCGCAAGGATCGTTGGCTCACGCGACGGGTGCCGTCGTGGGCGGCCAATGCGTTCATCTCGCGCCTGTCGGGCGTCAAGCTGCACGACTACGGCTGCACGCTCAAGGCCTATCGCAAGAGCGTGCTCGCCGGCGTGCACCTCTACGGCGAGGGCCATCGCTTCATTCCGATTTTCGCCGCCCAGCAGGGCGCGCGCGTCACCGAGGTCGTGGTGCGCCATCATGCGCGCGCGCGCGGCACCACGAAATATGGATTGGGGCGCGTGCCCAACGTCTTCCTCGATTTGTTATTGGTTCAGTTTCTCTGGAAATACGGCACGAAACCAATGCACGTGTTCGGCAAATTCGGCTTGGCGAACATGATGTTGTCACTATTGTCGTTTGGAACCGCGGTTTACCTCAAATACTTCTATTGGGGACACAAGCCGTTCGTGGAGACGCC
Organism: Polyangia bacterium; assembly: GCA_036494045.1. Lineage (GTDB taxonomy): Bacteria > Myxococcota_A > Polyangia > Palsa-1104 > Palsa-1104 > JAQBQH01. The sequence continues at coordinate 2,760 of DASXOU010000832.1, forward strand.
GCTGCCGCTCGTCTGCATCATGTTCTTCCTCATCGGCAGCTTGTCGATCCTCATGGGCCTCCTCGCCGAGGTCACCATGCGCACTTATTACGAGTCGCAGCGCGCCGCCACCTACGTCGTGCGCGAGCAGTACCAGGGCGGCGACGTCGTGCGCCCCACGCTCGTCGGCAACACGCAGAAGTGAGCGGC
>DASXOU010000833.1:0-1678 GCA_036494045.1 Polyangia bacterium
GCGACTTCGATGACCGGCGTTCCGTTGCCGTCGACGGGCTGCCCAGCGGGGACGAGGATCGCCGCGACCACGCCGTCGATGGGCGCGCGCAAGGTCGCGCGCTCGAGCTGCACGCCGGCGATGCCGCCGGTCGCCTGCGCCGACTTGAGCCCGCTCTCGGCCGCGACGACCGCGGCGTGCGCGTCGTCGACCTCCTGCTTGGCGGCGATGCCGTCGCGATAGAGGCGCTCGGCGCGCTCGAGCTTGGTGCGCGCGTTCTGCAGCTCGGCGGCGGCGTGGGCGCGCTGCGCGTCTGCTTGCGACACGTTCTGCCTGAGCGGCTCGGCCTCGACGTGCGCCAGCGGCTGCCCTTGTTTGACCGCGTCGCCCTCGGCGACGTACACGCGATCGACGCGCCCGGGCACGAGCGCGCCGACCTTGACGTCGCGCCCGGGCAAGGGCGCCAGCACGCCGGCGACGGTAGTGCGCGGCGCGATGCGCGCCGACGCCACCACGGCCACCTTCACCGACGGGCGGCCGAGGTTCTCCTCGTCGCCGCCCGAGCGCTTGCACGCGACGCCGGCGACGAGCGCGCTAAGGAGCAGTGAGCGCCACACCGCTGGCCTCCTCGAGATCGGCACGAGCGCTTTGTACCGCGAATCGCGCCTCGGTTTGGCCCAGTCGCGCGTCGAGCAGCGCGCGCTGCGCCTCGATGAGCGGCAGAAGCCCGGTGCGCCCGGCGGCGAAGCCTTCGCGCGCCATCGCCTCCACCTGCGTCGCCGACGGTACGTAGCCGGCGTCGAAGAAGCGCGCGCGCGTTTGCGCGGCGGCGAGCGCCTCGTAGGCGCCGCGCACGCGCGTGTCGATGCGCGCTGCCGCCGCGTCGCGCTTGAGCGCGGCCGCGCGCGCCTCCGCCTCGGCGCGCGCGATCGGCCCGCCGTTGATGTTGAAGACGGGAAGATCGAACGCGAGCGCGCCGCGCGGCCCGACGCATTGCGCGCCGCCGGCGACGTTGCCGCAGGTGATCGCGTCGAGGATCTCGACGCCGAGATCGACGTGGAATACGGGACGCACCTCGGCGCGCGCCGCGTGCGCCCGCGCTTCGGCGGCGAAGCGCTCGGCGCCCAGCGCGCGCAGCTCGGGATGGCCGCGCCCGGCGTCGTCGAGGAGCGCCGGCAACGGCGGCGTCGCCCCGACGGTGGCGAGGGCATCGCCGAGCGCCGCCAGCTCGCCCGCCGGCACGCCCACCATGCGCCCGAGCTCGAGGCGCGCCACGCGCAATGCCGCCGCGCGATCGCTGACGTCCTGCTGCGCGCGATCCTCGACCAGCTGCGCCTGCAGCTTCTCCAGCAGCGACCCGGCGCCGGCGTCGTAGCGCTCGGCGGCGATCTGCGCCACGCGCCGCGTGAGCGTCTCGACCTGCCGCGCGATCGCGAGCTCGTCGTCGGCGCGCGCGGCCGTGTAGTAGGCCAGGCGCGCATCGTGGCGCAGGTGCCACAGCGCCAGCGTCGTCTCGAGGCGCGTCTGCTCGAGCCCGCGCTCGGCGGCGTGCACGCGCGCCTCGCGCTGCCCGAGGATCGGCAGATGCAGCGTGAGCGCCGCGGCGAACACCGGCTCGGCGCGCCCGGCGTTGGCGCTCAGCGTCGGGTTGGGAAACATGCGCGCGGTGTGCACGTCGGCGGCGGCGATGGGCAGCTGC
>DASXOU010000834.1:0-2476 GCA_036494045.1 Polyangia bacterium
CGATGACGGTGGCGTTGTCGGCGACGAACGCGGTCGGGTGCACGAGCGGGCGCTTGCCGTCGAAGCCGCGGATGTTGCCGCGATGAAGGTGGCTCATGCGCTCTTCGTACCGTCGCGACGCAGCCGGCGCAAGAGCATCCACACAACGGCGCCGATGGCCGAGCCGACGAGATCGGCGGTCATGTCGCCGAGGTCGTTGCCCGAGCGGTGCGGCGTGAAGGTCTGATGGAACTCGTCGGAGACGCCCCAGAGCGCGCCCAGGACGATGGCGAGCCACCACAGGCGGGCGCCGAGCGCGCGCGCGAAGAGGAAGCCGAGCCCGGCATATTCGCTCGCGTGGATGATCTTGTCGTGCAGGCTGAGGCGCGAATCGATGTCGTCGCCCGGCACGCACGAGCCGATGAAGATGAGCGCGCACCAGACGGCGACCGGCAGCCAGCGTGAGAGCGGCGAGCGTGCGTTCAGCAGCATCGGCGGCGCGGCGCGCGGCTTACATCTTCCATTTGCCGAAGTCTTCGTCGTCGAGCTGCTCGAGGATGCCGGGCTCGTCCCCGTCCCCGTCGGCGGCGTCGGCGGCGGCGATGTCGGGGCGCTTGTCGATGCGGCGCGCCTCGTCGATGACCTTGCGCGCGACGCAGATGCGCGCGCCGGTGCGCAGCGCCAGCGCCAAGGCGTCCGATGGGCGCGAGTCGACCTCGATCTCTTTGCCGTCGGCGCCGATCAAATAGATCGTCGCGTAGAAGATGTCGTCCTTGAAGTCGTGCACTTCGACGCGATCCACGCGCACGCCCACTTCGCCGATGATGTTCTTGAGCAGATCGTGGGTCATCGGCCGCTCGAGCGCGATCTTCTCGAGCTCGGTCGCGATCGCGCTCGCCTCCGACAGCCCGATCCAGATCGGCACCGCCTCTTTTTCGCTGGCGATGTCCTTCAAGATCACGATCGGGATGTTGGTCATCGGATCGACCGTCAACTGCGTGACCTTCATGTCGAGCATGCGCCGTCGCACCCCGTTGCCGTTCACGCGATCACCGCCAGCCGATGGCCCGCCTGCGCATGCTCGCCGACGAGCGTGTGCCCGCGCGCCGCGACGATCCGCACCGTCACCAGCTGGCCGGTCAGCGACGGCGGCCCGGCGAAGTTGACCATCTCGTTCCCCGTCGTCCGCCCGCACAATTGGCGGGGATGTCGCGCGCTGTCACCCTCCACCAGCACCTCCACGTCGCGTCCCACCCAGCGCCCGAGCCGGCGCGCCGTGATCCCCTTTTGTAGCGCCTGCAGCGCTTGCAGCCGCTCCGCCTTGACCTCGGGCGCCACGTTGTCGCGGTGCGCGAGCTTGAGCGCCGGCGTGTCCGGCCGCTCCGAATATTCGAACGAGTAGATGCTGTCGTATTCGACAGTCTCCAATAACGACATGGTTTCCGCGAAATCAGAATCGGTTTCCCCAGGATAACCAACGATGATGTCCGTCGAGAGCGAGATATCCGGGCACACCGATTTCACATATTCGATCTGCCGCAGATATCCGTCGCGCGTATAGTCGCGCACCATCCGCTTTAGCGTGCGCGAGCTGCCCGACTGCACCGGCAGATGCAGCCACGCGCACAGGGTCGGCAGATCGCGGAAGGCGTCGGCCACCTTGGTCGTGAAATCGTGCGGGTGCGACGTCGTGTAACGCAGCCGCTCGAGCCCGGGGACGCGATCCACGCGCGCGAGCAATTCGGCGAAGTCGTCCCCGTCGCCGTGCGGATTGTCGGCGCCGAGCCCGTGATACGAGTTCACGTTCTGCCCGATGAGCGTCACCTCGCGCGCGCCGGCAGCGACGAAGCGCGCGACCTCGTCGACGACCTCGCGCCACGGACGCGAGACCTCGCGGCCGCGCGTCGCCGGCACCACGCAGAACGCGCAGTGGTTGTCGCAGCCCTTTTGGATCGTCACCAGCGCCGTCACCGGCACCGAGCCCGGCCGCGGCTCCGCCGACAAGAAGCGATAGTCCTCGACCTCGATGACCTCGGTCGCGGCGAAGCGCGCCCCGCCGGCGCGCCGCTCGAGCAAGGACGGCAGCGACGGAATCTGATCGGGCCCGAAGGTGAAGTCGGCCACCGGAATGCGCTTGAGGAGCCGCTCGCCCTCCTGCTGCGCCACGCAGCCGCCGATCGCCACCATCACGCCCGGCCGCGCCGTCTTCAAGTCGCGATAGCGCCCCGCCGCCGACGCCACCTTGGCCTCGGCCTTCTCGCGCACGCTGCAGGTGTTGATGACGATGAGATCGGCCTCGTCCGCCGACGCCGCCGTCTCGAATCCACGCGCGCCCAGCACCTCGCGCATGCGCTCGACGTCGTAATCGTTCATCTGGCAACCGAAGTTCTGGATGAACAATCGGCGCCGTCCGTCGGGTGCCGCTGCTGGAGGGTCCGGATCCATGCGCAATTACCGATTGAGCGTAGCCGGCGTTTCCCCGTCGGTCAAGGCGACG
>DASXOU010000835.1:0-2416 GCA_036494045.1 Polyangia bacterium
CCTCGCACACCGCCGCCCACGACACGCCCGACTCGAACCAGACGTCGACGATGTCGTTGCCCTTCTTGAGCGCCGCGTGCTCGGCGCCGACCAGCTCCGCCGTCGACGACGCGAACCAGGCATCGCCGCCGTCCTTCTCGAAGCGATCGGCCACCTTGTCCATCAGCGCCGCGTCGATCACCGCCGCGCCGTCGGGCGCATAGAACACGGGGATCGGCACGCCCCAGACGCGCTGGCGCGACAAGACCCAATCGGGCCGATTCTCGATCATCGCCGCGATCCGATTTTCGCCCCACGGCGGGATCCACTGCGTGCGCTTGATCTCGGCGAGCGCCGTCTGCCGGAGCTGCGTCTCGCCGTCCATGCGCGCGAACAGTTGCTCGGTCGCGCGAAAGATGACCGGGTTCTTGCAGCGCCAGCAGATCGGATAGGCGTGCGTCACCGACAGATTCGGCGGCGACAGGAGCGCGCCCTTTTCGTGCAGGTGGGCCACGATCTTCGGGTTCGCCTTGAACACGAACTCGCCCTTCCACGGGCCGCTCGTGAACTTGCCGCCGTCGTCGACCGGCGCGTCGACGGGAAGGTCGTGCTTCTTGCCGGTCAGAAAGTCGTCGGCGCCGTGCCCGGGCGCGGTGTGCACCAGGCCCGTGCCCTGCTCGAGCGTGACGTAGTCCGCCGGCAAAAAGCGCGACTGACGATCGAGGAACGGATGGCGCGCGGCGTGGAGCTTGACGAAATGGTCGACGGCAAACGGCTCGCGCGGCCCGTCCTCGACGAGCTTGCAGGCCTCGACCACTTTGTCGGCGAGCTCCTTGGCGACGATCAATCGCTCGCCGCCCGCGCGCACCGTCACGTACTCGAACGTCGGGTGATAGGCGATCGCCCAGTTGGCCGGCAGCGTCCACGGCGTCGTCGTCCAGATGACCGCCGACAGCCGCGGCTCCGGCGTCGCGAACTTGACGTAGATCGACGGCGAGACGTGCGCCTCGTCGTACTCGATCTCGGCCTCGGCCAGCGCTGTCTTGTCGGACATGCACCAGTGCACCGGCTTCTTGGCCTGGTAGAGCATCCCGCGCCGCGCGAATTCGGCGAGCTGGCGCACGATGGTCGCTTCGTAGTGCTTCGACAGCGTCAGGTACGGATCGTCCCAGGTGCCGAACACGCCGAGGCGGATGAACTCGTCGCGCTGCACGCCGACCCACTTCATCGCGTAGTCGTGACAAGCGGCGCGGATCTCGACGGGCGACATGGTCGCGATCTTTTCGCCGCTCTCGGCGTTGATCGCGCGCTGCACTGCGAGCTCGATGGGCAGCCCGTGGCAATCCCAGCCCGGCTTGTACTCGACGTAGTGCCCGGCCATCGTCCGGTACTTGACGACGATGTCCTTCAGGATCTTGTTGAGGATGTGCCCGTAGTGGATGTTGCCGTTGGCGTAGGGCGGCCCGTCGTGGAGCACGTAGGGACGGGCGTGGCGGCGCGCGTCGAGGATGCGCCCGTAGAGCTTCGACTCGGCCCAGCCCTTGAGGATTTCCGGCTCGCGCCGGGCGAGATCGGCCTTCATCGGAAACTTGGTCTCGGGCAGATTCAGCGTCGCTTTGTAGTCCATTGCAAGGCTAGGGACGATAGCACACCCCGGCGGGGTGTCATCCGTCCCCTAAGTATTCGTTCATTCTTTGGTTTACCCCTCCACGCAACTTTTTCATAATATGGACGATAACAGTTGGGAGACCGGGGGGAGCCTCCGACCTTGCAGCGACTCTTCGACCACGATGTCGCGACGCCGGCCCGCCCCAAGGCGGACCCGGCCCGGTCGCGCCGTGCGGTCGAGGAGGCCGAGCTCGGGTCGGGCGCGCCGCAAGCGATCTGGGCGCTCCTGCTCGATCGCGGCACTGATCCGCTGGCGCTGGCGACGCTGCTCCGCGACGGCGTGCCGGCCATCGAGCGGCGGCGCGCGTACATCGAGCTGGTGCGCGACCTCGGGCCGCAGCTGGCCTCGCGCTTGTGGACCGAAGCGTTCGTCGCGCGCGGCCTCAAGCGCGCGGCGCTGCCGTCGGACGCGCGCGACGTGGCCGAGGCCGCGCTCGGCGAGGGGCTCGGCGAGGTGCGGCTGGTCTCGGGCGAGGCGGTCGACGCGCTCACCGCGCGCCTGGGGACGCCGGCGTTCACCGTCGGGCAAGAGGTGTTCGTCGGCAAGAACGGCGACGACTCGGCCGTGCTGGTTCACGAGGCCATCCACGCCGCCCAGCAGCGTGGCGCGGCCCACGGCAAGCCGGCGGCGCCGTCGGAGGCGGCCGAGCGCGACGTGCACCGCGTGTTGCGCCGCATCGGGCCGGTCGGTCCCGGCGATCGGTTCGCGCGCGAGCGGGCGCGCACGGCGATGGCGGTGCGGGCGGCGCGCGGCCGCGCGCCGCGCGGG
>DASXOU010000836.1:0-4924 GCA_036494045.1 Polyangia bacterium
CCGAGCCGGCGCCGGCTGAGGCCGATGCGAACGATCCGTTGAGCGGGCTGGCCCGGCTGTCGATGTTTCTCGTGCCGACGTACGAGGACGGGCCGAGCGGACGGAAGCGCATCGTCGGGCTCGGGCGCATCGAAGAGAAGCTCGGGCACCACGCGTCGGTGACGGCGCAGCTCGACTTCGAGCGCGCGCCGGCGCTGCTCGTCGGTGAGCGCGGCCAGGGCTTCGAATACATGCTGCTGCTCATGAACAACGCGCGGCTCGGCGTCGGCTTCGAGTGCCTCGGGCTCATCGAGGCGGCGGCGCGGTTGGCGGCGGCGTACGCGGCCGAGCGCAAGTCGATGGGCAAGAGCATCGACAAGCACGAGATGATCGCCGACTACCTCGATGAGATGCGCACCGACGCGCAGGCGCTGCGCGCGCTCTGCGTCCACGGCGCGTTTCACGAGGAGCTGGCGCAGAAGAAGATGTTGATCCTGAAGTACGGCAACCTCGCCGACGGCGACAAAGCGGCGCTCGAGCGCGAGATCGTGCGGCACAAGCGGCTGGCGCGGCGGGTGACGCCGCTGCTCAAGTATTTCGGCGCGGAGAAGGCGGTCGAGGCGGCGCGGCGCTGCGTGCAGATCCACGGCGGTGTCGGCTACACCAAGGACTTCGGCGCCGAGAAGCTCTTGCGCGATGCCATGGTCATGCCGATCTACGAGGGCACTTCGCAGATCCAGGCGCTCATGGCGATGAAGGACACGCTCGGCGGCATTCTGAAGAACCCGCAGCGCTTCGTGCGGCGCGGCGCGCAGGCCCGGTGGCGCGCGTTGTCGTCGCGTGACGGGCTCGAGCGCGCGGTGGCGCGCATTCAGTCGCTGTCGTTCTCGGCGCAGCAGCACCTCATCCTGCGCACCGCGGGCGACAAGCTCAAGGCGACGGCGCGAAAGCCGATCGCGGAGTGGCCGCGGCAGTTCCTGAAGAATTGGAATCCCAAGCGCGACTTCGCGTACGCGATGCTGCACGCCGAGCGGCTGACGCGCCTGCTCACCGACGAAGTTGTCGCTGAGTTGTTGCTCGAGCAGGCGAAGAAGGATCCGGCGCGGCGCGCCATCGCCGAGCGCTGGGTGGAGCGCGCCGAGCCGCGCTGCCGGTTTCTCGTCGACGAGATCACGTCGACGGGAGATCGCTTGTTGGCGACATTGCGGCAAGATGCAGCGGTGGCGGAGGAGAAGATCGCATGAGTGTCCCATTGAGGTTCATTCGCTATCAGGGGCCGGTGCTGCGCGGGATGGGCGAGGCTGCCGTCGGCGCGTTGAAGCAGCGGCTGGGAAAAAACGGCAAGGCTCACGCGGCGCCGACGCTGCCCGGGCCGGAGCATCGGATCACGGTGTCGCCGCGCGCGCCCGAGCTGGTGAACACGTACGTGCGCTGGGTCGGCGGGGATCCGGGGAGCTACAAGGGGCGCGTGCCGGCGCACCTGTTTCCGCAGTGGGGATTTCCGCTGACGGGCAAAGTGATGGAGGGGCTTTCGTATCCGATGTTGGCGGCGATGAACGGCGGCTGCAAGCTGACCATTCACTCGCAATTGCCCGCGGGCGAGCCGCTCGAGGTCAGCGGGCGGCTCGATGCCGTCGACGACAACGGATCGCGCGCCATCCTCGATCAAAGGATCGTGACGGGGACGCGCGCGAACCCTGAAGCCGTGGTCGCGCACCTTTATGTATTTATTCCGCTTAAAACAGATGACAAAAAAAGCGGAAAAAAGACCGATAAAGCGCGCGTGCCGGTCGATGCGCGCGAGATCGCGTTCTTCAAGCTGCGGCCCGACGCGGGGCTCGACTTCGCCAAGCTGACCGGCGACTTCAACCCGGTGCATTGGGTGCCGCGTTGGGCGCGGGCGTTCGGCTTTCGCAACGTGATCCTGCACGGCTTCGGCACGCTGGCGCGCGCGATCGAGGCGCTCAATCGCGGGCTCTTCGCCGGCGACGTCACGGCGCTGCAGGAGATCGACGTGCGCTTCACGCGGCCGTTGGTGCTGCCGGCGCGCGTCGGTGTCTACGTGCGCGGTGACAAGGTGTGGGTGGGCGACGCGCCGGGCGGGCCGGCGTATCTCGAGGGCAGCTTCAAGATCCGCAACAAGGGGCAAGCATGAGCGACTTCCTGCTGGAGATTTCGAAGAACCCGAACGCGCGCAAGCTCATCCAGACGTTGGGGCTGCCGATTCCCTTGCCGCAGGCGCTCGAGCGCGCGCGTGGGCCGTGGTCGGAGCGGCCGCTCGCCGATCGGCGCGTCGCCGTCGCGGCGGCGCCGGGCGGGACGTTGTCGTCGGTGCTCGCGGTCGGCCTCGCGTCGGCGGGCGCGGAGCCGTTCATCGTCGCCGGCGGCGGGCTCGACGAGGCGCCGTTTCGCGCGGCGGGCGAAGCGTACGGGCGGCCGGCGCGCGCGCTCGACAGCGCGGGCGACAAGCCGTTCTGGGGGCTCGTGTTCGACGCCACCGGGATCGCGTCGCCGGGCGGATTGCGCGCGCTCTATGAGTTCTTTCACCCGATCGTCGGCAAGCTCGCGCGCTCGGGACGCGTCGTGGTGCTCGGGCGGGCGCTCGAGGATGTAAGCGATCCGGCGGCGGCGGCGGCGCAGATGGCGCTCGAGGGGTTCATTCGCTCGGCGGCCAAGGAGGTCGGGCGCAAGGGCGCGACGGCGAACCTGGTGCGCGTCGACGGCGATGCGCACGGGCGCGTGCCGCCGCTCTTGCGTTGGATTCTCTCGCCGCGCGCGGCGTTCGTGACCGGGCAGCCGATCCGCGTCAGCCTGCAGGCGGCGCCGGCGGCGGGCGCCGACATCGGCGACGGCGAAGTGCCGTGGACGCGGCCGCTCGAGGGCAAGGTCGTGCTCGTCACCGGCGCGGCGCGCGGCATCGGCGCAGCGACGGTGCGGCTGCTCGCGGCCGAGGGCGCGAAGGTCGCGTGCCTCGATCGGCCGGCCGACGACGCGCCGCTGTCGCAGATCGCGCGCGAGATCGGCGGCACGCCCATCCTCGCCGACGTCAGCGACGCGGAGGCGCCGGGCAAGATCGCGGCCGAGCTCAAGGAGCGGCTCGGCGGCGTCGACGTGGTCGTGCACAACGCGGGCATCACGCGCGACAAGACGCTCGGCAAGATGAAGCCGGAGCTGTGGGATCAGACGATCGACGTCAACCTGGCGGCGGTCGCGCGCATCACCGACGTGCTCGCGCAAAAGGGCGGCCCCTTGCGCGACGGCGGACGCGTCATCTGCTTGTCGTCGGTGGCGGGGATCGCCGGCAACATGGGGCAGACGAACTACGCGGCGTCGAAGGCGGGCATCATCGGCCTGGTGCGCGCGCTGGCGCCCAAGCTCGCCGGGCGCGGCATCACGGTCAACGCGGTAGCGCCGGGGTTCATCGAGACACGGCTGACGGCGGCGATCCCGATGATGATCCGCGAGGTCGGGCGGCGGCTGTCGGCGTTGGGCCAGGGCGGGCTGCCCCAGGACATCGGCGAGCTGGTGACGTTCCTGGCGAGCCCGGGCGCGCAGGGCGTGACCGGGCAGATCATTCGCGACTGCGGCGGCGCGCTCATCGGCGCCTGAACTTAAAGGAGTACTTGAACATGCCAGCGAAGAAGAAAGAGACGGCGAGCGCGCGGCGCGTGGTGATCGTGGGCGGCGTGCGCACGCCGTTCGTCAAGGCGTTCGGGCAGCTCATCAAGGTCGACACCATCGGGCTCGGCGTGGCGGCGACGGGCGCGCTCCTCGAGCGCATCGGCATCGCGCGCAAGGAGATCGAGGGCATCGTGTGGGGCGGCGTGATCCTGCCGGGCACGGCGCCCAACGTCGGCCGCGAGATCGCGCTCGATCTGCGGCTGCCGCCGTCGGTGGAGGCGATGACGGTGACGCGCGCGTGCGCGTCGGGGCTGCAGGCGATCACGACCGCGGCGGCGGCGATCGAGCGCGGCGACGCCGACGTGATGATCGCGGGCGGCTCGGACTCGACGTCGAACGCGGAGGTCAAGCTGCCGCAGAAGGTCGTGCATGCGATGGCGCCGCTGGCGTTCGGCAAGGCGACGCCGGCCGATTACCTCGGCGTGGTGTCGCAGCTGTGGCCGCCGAGCGAGATCTTGCCGCAGCGGCCCAAGATCGCCGAGCGCACCACCGGCGAGGTGATGGGTGAGGCGGCCGACAAGATGGCGCGGCGCAACGAGGTGTCGCGCGCGGCGCAGGATGCGTTCGCGTTTCAATCGCACCAGCGCGCGGCGGCGGCGATTGCGTCGGGGCGCTTCGCGGGCGAGGTGGCGCCGATCGCTACGGGCGACGGCGTCGTGCACAACGACAACCTGGTGCGCGCCGACACCAGCATCGAGAAGCTGGCGAAGCTGAAGCCGGTCTTCGCGAAGGACGGAAGCGTCACGGCGGGCAACTCGTCGCCGCTCACCGACGGGGCGTCGGCGGTGCTGCTCATGAGCGAGGACAAGGCCAAGGCGCTCGGGCTCAAGCCGCTGGCGGCGCTGCGCTCGTGGGCCTACGTCGGCGTCGATCCCGCCGATCAGCTGCTCCTCGGTCCTGCGCTGGCGATGCCCAAGGCGCTCGATCGCGCGGGGCTGGCGCTCGCCGACGTCGACTTCGTCGATCTGCACGAGGCGTTCGCGGCGCAGGTCTTGAGCGTCTTGAAGGTACTCGGGTCGAAGGCATTCGCCCAGAGCCGGCTCGGGCGCGCGGAGGCGGTGGGCGAGGTCGATCCGGCGCGACTCAACGTGCACGGCGGGTCGATCGCGCTCGGCCATCCGTTCGGCGCCACCGGCGCGCGCATCGTGACGACGATGGCGAACGAGCTGGCGCTCTCGGGCAAGGAGACGGCGCTCATCGGCATCTGCGCCGCCGGCGGGCTCGGCGCTGCTGCCGTGCTCGAGCGGGTCTAGGTCCCGAGTCG
>DASXOU010000837.1:0-2078 GCA_036494045.1 Polyangia bacterium
TGATGATGCTGGCGCTCGGCATCGTGCTCTTCGGCAGCATCGTCATCCTGCCGCAATACCTGCAGGTGGTGATGGGCTACAGCGCCGTCGACGCGGGCATGGTGCTGTCGCCGGGCGGCCTCGTCGTGATCGCGCTCTTGCCCTTGGTCGGGGCGCTCCTCGGTCGCGTCGACGGGCGCTGGCTGCTCGCCTTCGGCTTCCTCTCGAGCGCGCTCGCGCTCTTCGTCATGACCGGCATCTACCCCGGCATCTCGTTCGGCACCGCCGTGAAGTTTCGCATCTACCAGTCGGTCGGCCTGGCGTTCCTGTTCATTCCGATCACGACCATGGCCTACGTCGGTGTGCCGTCGGGCAAGAACAACCAGGTCTCGGCGCTGACCAACCTCATGCGCAACCTCGGCGGCGGCATCGGCATCTCGATCGCGCAGACGCTCTTGGCGCGACGCTCGCAGTTCCATCAGCAGCACCTCGTCAGCCACGTGACCGCGTATTCGCAGGCGCTGCGCCAGATGCTGGGCGGGCTCGGCCAGGCGCTCGCTCATCGCGGCGTGGCGACGGTGGCCGCGACGCGCCACGCCTACGCCGTCATCTACGGCATGGTGCAAGCGCAGGCGACGACGCTCGGCTTCATCGACACGATCTGGTTGCTCGCCGTCGGCTGCCTCCTCATGACGCCGCTCGCCTTCGCGATGCACAAAAACCGCCCCGGCGCGCCGCGAATGCACTGAGCTACGGCAGCGCTTTGACCTTCGCCGAGTTCGATCCCATCTTCATGAGGTAGTAGACCGCGGGAAAGAACGCGCTGGTCGCGATCGCGAAGGTCAGCGGCCAGAACTCCTCCGACGTCGACGCCGTGGCCGAGCCGGTGTTCTCGTGCAGCCCGATGGTCGCGCCGGTCGCGCCGAGCGCGATGCCCGCCAGCACCGCGCCGATGATGATGTTGGTCTTGTTGAGCCCCGATACCGTCAGGTGCGTCGGCGCGTTCGGCACCTGCACCGTCGTCGTGTAGTGCACCGGCGTCAGCACCTCGACCTGCGCTTGTCCCGGCGGCAGATAGAGCTGACACGGCGTCAGGCAGCGCGCCTCTTCGCCTTGCGTGCGCACCACGACGCCGAACGAGCGATCGTCGCCGCCGGTGAAGATGGTCGGTTGCGCCGTCGGCGGCTGCCCAGGCGAATTGCACGGCTGCGACAGAAGCGGGTTCGGCTTGCACGACGCCGCCTCGGGAGGCTTGGGCGGCGGCGGCAGCGACGCGAGCAGCGCCTGCAGGTCGGCGAGCTTTTTCGCCGCCAGCGCGAAATTCGGATCCTTTTGCACCGCGGCCCGCATCGCCGCCACCGCCTCCGCCGTCTTCTTCTCGTCGGCGAACGCCAGACCCTGGCTGTATTTTTCGAAGGCTTCGAAGTCGGTCGTCTGCGGCTTCGACAGATCCGCCTTCTCCTTCTTCCCCAGCTTGACGCCGACCGAGTCGATGATCTTGCGCACCAGCTTCTGCTCGAGCTCGAAGAACGACGTCTGCGCGCCTTCCATCTTCTCGGCGAGCGCGACCTCGCCGGTGGCGACGGCGAAGAGGCGCGCATCGAGGCGCATCTTGCCGCCGACGACCGTGAAGCTGCCGACGAGGAGGTGCGACGCGCCGGCCAGGCTGCCTATTTTCGCCGCCGTCGCCTTGTCGACCGCGCCCGACTGCGACAGGTGCAGCTCGGCCTGGATGTCCTTCAAGCGCGCGCGCTCGACGAGGACGATGGCCGGCACTTCGCCGAGGTCGGTCGTGATCATCGACTGCAGCCCGGCGCCGAGCGGCTCGAATTCCGCCGCCGTCGATGCCGGCGTGAAGTCCATGACGGCCACGCGCAACGGCGCCTTGTCATTCGCCGCGTGCGCCACGCCCCCCAGACACACGAGCACGCAAAGCCCTGCCACCTTCGTCATCGGTTCCCCCTGGTCGACGGTGAGGCTACAATCCGCCCATGTTAACCCGAGCCGCGCTCGCGTTGTCGGTCCTCGTCATGCCGCTCGTCGTACCACTTCGTGCGTTGGCCGCGCCCGACACGCGCCCGACGGTGGCGGTGCTCTAT